>NZ_JAEX01000010.1 GCF_000519125.1 Desulfocurvus vexinensis DSM 17965 | reverse complement strand
GTCCGGGAGAGGGGGGAGCGGGGGAATTTTGGCGCCAGAAAAATTCCCCCGCTCCCCCCTCTCCCGGTTCTTCTTCGCCGCTCTCCCTCGGCTCTTCCCTTCCTGGCTGTCGCGCCGTATCTTCTCCGCATGGCGGACATTGGCGAATACATCGCGGCGCTCAAGGCCTCGCAGCGGCTGGGGCATCTGGTGGCGCACCATGAGGTGTTGCCTGCGGGCGAGGCGGTGGCGGGCGCCTGCCGCCGGCCCTGGCCGGTGACGGTGGAACGGCTTTTGGAACGGCGCGGCATTGGCAGCCTGTATGCGCATCAGGCGGCGGCCATGGACCTCTTGCGCGCGGGGCGCAACGTGGTGGTGGCCACGCCCACGGCCAGCGGCAAGACCCTGGTTTCCAGCCTGCCCGTGCTGGAGCAGCAGCTCATGAACCCCGACAGCCGGGCGCTGTGTCTTTTCCCCTTGAAGGCCCTGGCCCAGGACCAGTTGCGCTCCTTCGAGGAGCTGGTGGCGCCCTGGCCCGAGGCCTCGCGGCCCCGGGCGGCCATTTATGATGGTGACACCACGGCCTGGGCCCGGCGCAAGATCCGCGAGAAGCCGCCGGGTGTGCTGCTGACCAATCCGGAGATGCTGCACCTGGCGCTGCTGGCGCATCATGAGAAGTGGGCGGCGTTTTTCGCGGGGCTGACCCATGTGGTGGTGGACGAGGTGCATACCTACCGGGGGGTGCTGGGTTCGCATATGGCCCAGGTTTTCCGGCGCCTGGCGCGGGTGTGCCGCCGCTACGGGTCGGCCCCGGCCTTCGCGTTCCTCTCGGCTACGGTGGGCAACCCCGGGGAGCTGGCGCGCCAGCTTTCGGGCCAGGAGGTCGCGGAGATCACCGAGAGCGGCGCGCCCCGGGGCGGGCGGCATTTCCTGTTCCTGAACCCGGCGCTGACCATGGCCGACAGCCCGTCGCAGGTGGCCATCCTGCTGCTCAAGGCGGCCCTGGCGCGCGGGTTGCGGACCATCGTCTACACCCAGTCGCGGCGCATGACCGAGCTGATCGCCCTGTGGGCGGCGCAGCGTTCGGGGCCGTACCGCGAGCGCATCAGCGCGTACAGGGCGGGGTTTTTGCCCGAGGAGCGCCGGGACATCGAGGCGCGCATGGCCTCGGGGGAGCTTTTGGCGGTCATTTCCACCAGCGCCCTGGAGCTGGGCATCGACATCGGCAGCCTGGACCTGTGCATCCTGGTGGGCTACCCGGGCACGGTGATGCAGACCTTGCAGCGCGGGGGCCGCGTGGGCCGGGCGCAGCAGGAGTCCGCCGTGGCGCTCATCGCCGGGGAGGACCAGCTGGACCAGTATTTCATGCGCAACCCGCGCGATTTCTTCGCCCGACCCCCCGAGCGTGCGGTGCTCAACCCGGCCAACCCGCGCATCGTGGAGCGCCACCTGGTCTGCGCGGCGGCGGAGCTGCCCCTGGCCCCTGGCGAGCCCTGGCTGGCCGAGCCCGGGGTGGCGCCTGTGCTGCGGGCCATGCTGGACGACGGGCGGCTCCTGGCCAGCGCCGACGGCGCGGAAATCCACTCCCCGCGCCGCCGCCCGCACCATACTGTGGACCTGCGCGGCGCGGGCGGGCAGCTGCGCATCATCGCCCTGGGCGGCGGCGAGGGCGAGCGCAGCGTGGGTCAGGTGGACGAGCACCGCGCCTGCAAGGAGGCGCATCCCGGCGCGGTGTATCTGCACCTGGGGCGGACCTATGTGGTCCAGGTGCTGGACCTGCCCGGGCGCACGGTGACCGTGGCCCCGGCGCGGGTGGACCATTACACCCGGGTGCGTGCGGAGAAGTCCACGCGCATCCTGTCCGTGGACGGGGTGCGCACGGCATGGGGCATGCGCGTGTTCAAGGGCCGGCTGCGCGTCACCGAGCGCGTCACGGGCTACGAGCGGCGCCGGAACAAGGGCGGCGCGCTGCTGACCGTGGTGCCCCTGGACCTGCCGCCCATGAGCTTCGAGACCGAGGGCTTGTGGCTGGAGATCCCGCGCGAGGCCCAGCGCCGCGCCGAGGACGGCTTCATGCATTTCATGGGCGGCATCCATGCCCTGGAGCATGCGGCCATTGGCATCCTGCCGCTGTTGGTGATGACCGACCGCAACGACCTGGGCGGCATTTCCACGCCGTACCATCCCCAGGTGGGCGGGGCGGCGGTGTTCGTGTACGACGGGCTGCCCGGCGGGGTGGGCCTGTCGTGGCAGGCCTTTGGGCAGGCCGGGGAGCTGCTGGAGCGGACCCTGGACGTGGTGGCCTCGTGCCCCTGCGAAACGGGCTGCCCCTCGTGCGTGCATTCGCCCAAATGCGGCTCGGGCAACCGGCCCATCGACAAGGGCGCGGCGCGTTTCCTGCTGGAGGCCATCCGCGACACGCCGCCCCCGGCGCTGGACGTGGACGCGGCCCTGGCCGAGGCCCGGGCGGCCCTGGACCCTGGGGAGCCCGGGGCGCTTCCTGCGGCGGCCCTGATGCCCGGGGCGCCCGCCGGGCCTGGGGGGCGCCCCGGCCTGGGCGGCGCGGACGGTGCCGTGGTGCCCGGCGCCCTGCCTTCGCCCGCGTTTTTCTTCGAGGCCGCAGGCGGCCCCCCGGAGCCCGCCCGCGCCGTGCAACCCGCGCAACAGGCGGCGCCGGAGCCCCGGCGCCGGGAGGAGCCCATGAGCAGCCAGCAGACCCCGGCCACGGGCGTGGCCAGCGGGCATTTCGGTGTGTTCGACCTGGAGACCCGGCGCTCCGCCGCCGAGGTCGGCGGCTGGCACCGCGCGGAGCGCATGGGCGTGTCGTGCGCCTGCCTGTACGACTCGCGCAGCGGGCAGACCCGGGCCTATGTGCAGGAGGAGCTGGGCGAGCTGGTGCGCGATCTGGCCGCCCTGCCGCTGGTGGTGGGCTTCAATATCAAGCGCTTCGACTACGCGGTGCTGCGCGGGGTGGTGGACTTCGACCCGGCGGCCCTGGCCACCTGCGACATGCTCGAGCACGTCTATACCCGCCTGGGCTACCGCCTGTCCCTGGACCATCTGGCCAAGGCGACCCTGGGCGCGCAGAAGTCCGCCGACGGGCTCCAGGCCCTGGCGTGGTGGAAAGAGGGCCGCCTGGACGAGATCATCGCCTACTGCACCCAGGACGTGGCCGTGACCCGCGACCTGTTCCTGTATGGCCGCGAGCACGGGCACGTGCTGTTCACCAACAAGGCCAAACAGACGGTGCGCCTGCCTGTGAGCTGGTAGCGGCGCGGCGGGGCTCAGGCCGGGTTCTTGCTCAGCAGGTACAGCGGGGTCAGGGGCTTTTCGCTGGTGAAGTCGGCGCGGATGGCGCCGTAGGCGCCCAGGCCCAGGGGGTAGACCACGCGGTTGACCACGCTCCAGGGCGCGCCGGACCGCCAGCTCCACACCGGGCCGGGCAGCACCGAGGCGCATTGCCACTGCTTGGGCCCCAGGGTGCCCAGCACCAGGCGGCGCATTTCCAGGCAGGAGTACCAGCGGGCCTCGATGGTCCGCCCCGAGCCGCGCCAGGGCCAGGCGCGGCCATGGCTGTAGTGGTAGAACGAGAAGCGGTTCAGGAACGACACCAGCACCCCGTAGCGCGCCACACGCCGGGCCTCGCGCAGGGCCAGCTCCGGGTCTTCGCAGAATTCCAGCACCGTGAGCAGGGTGGCGTAGTCGAACTCGTCGTCGGCAAAGGGCAGGTGCTCGGCGCGGCCCAGGTGGTAGGCGCCGTGGGGCCCCAGCCTGCGCCGCGCGGCCCCGAGCATGTCCGGCGAGCTGTCCAGGCCGGTGACGTCGAAGCCCGACTCCCAGAACAGCTTCATGAACACGCCCGGCCCGCAGCCGATGTCCAGCAGGGTGTGCCCGCGCCGGGGCCAGGCGGAGACCAGCCGTTCCAGGAGCGCGCGCTCCTGGGCCAGGGCGAAGGCCCCGGTGGGCGTCTCGAACCACGCCTCGTAGCGGTCCACCGCTTCGCCGTCCCAGCGCGCCATGCGTTCGTCCTTGTGCGTTGTTGCCCGGGGGTGCCGGGGGAGCCGGGTGCTTCCTGGCCGCCGCCGTCCGGTGGCGGGGCCTGGTGAAAGCACACGGCCAGTATGGGCTTGAATCACGCGCGAGGTCAACAGGGCGCGCGGTGCGGCCCGGGGGGCCGAGGCCTGGGGGCAACGGCTGGCGCCCCTGGGGCACCCCGCGCGCGGGGTGCCCCAGGGGCGGGCCGGAAGGCAGGGCCGCCCGGAGCGGGCGGTGGGTTTATTCGTCCTTGTAGCGCGCGCCCTGGGCCGCGCTCTGCACCAGGCGGCTGTAGCGGCGCAGCAGCGGCGAGGCGATCTCGCGCGCCGGGGGCACGTGGGCCTTGCGGCGGGCGTCCAGTTCGGCGGGCTCCACCAGCAGGTTCAGGGCGCGGGCGGGGATGTCGATCTCGATCAGGTCGCCCTCGCGGACCAGGGCCATGGGCCCGCCGTCGGCGGCCTCGGGCGAGACGTGGCCGATGGCCGCGCCGCGCGTGCCGCCCGAGAAGCGCCCGTCGGTGATGAGCGCCACGGATTCGCCCAGGCCCATGCCCGCGATGTTGGCCGTGGGCGAGAGCATTTCGCGCATGCCCGGGCCGCCGCGCGGGCCTTCGTAGCGGATGATGATCACGTCGCCGGGCTTGATGGCCCCGCCGAGGATGGCCTCGCTGGCCAGGGCCTCGGAGTCGAAGACCCGGGCCGGGCCGGTGCGGCGCATCATCTCCGGGGCCACGGCGGACTGCTTGACCACCGCGCCGCCGGGCGCCAGGGAGCCGCGCAGCACGGCGATGCCCCCGCGCGGGGAGTAGGGCTTGTCGATGGGCCGGATGACCTCGGGGTCGCGCACCACGGCGGAGAGGTCGCGCAGGTTCTCGCCCAGGGTCTGGCCGGTGACGGTCATGGCGTCCAGGTGCAGCAGGTCGCGCTTGGCCAGCTCGCTCATCACGGCGGGGATGCCCCCGGCGCGGTGCAACTGGTCGATATGGTGCGGGCCCGCCGGGGAGAGCTTGCACAGATTGGGCGTGCGCGCGCTGACCTCGTCGAAGATGTCCAGGGTCAGGGCCAGCCCGGCCTCGCTGAAGATGGCCGGCAGGTGCAGCACGGTGTTGGTGGAGCAGCCCAGGGCCATGTCCAGGGTCACGGCGTTGGCCACGCTCTTTTCCGTCACGATGTCGCGCGGGCGGATGTTCTTTTCCAGCAGGTCCATGACGCGCACGCCTGCGGTCTTGGCCAGGCGCACGCGCTCGGCGGTAACGGCGGGGATGGTCCCGTTGCCGGGCAGGGCCAGGCCGATGGTCTCGGACAGGCAGTTCATGGAGTTGGCCGTGAACATGCCCGCGCAGGAGCCGCAGCCCGGGCAGGCGCACTGCTCCAGGGCGTCGAGTTCGGCCTCGGTCATCTCGCCGCGCCGGGCGCGGCCCACGCTCTCGAAGACGGTGATCAGGTCCGTGCCGCCGCTGCCCGCGAGCATGGGCCCGCCCGAGACGACCACGGCGGGGATGTTCAGCCGCAGGGCGGCCATGAGCATGGCCGGGACGACCTTGTCGCAGTTGGGGATGAGCACCAGCGCGTCGAAGGGGTGGGCGCTGGCCATGATCTCAATGGAGTCGGCGATGATCTCGCGCGAGGGCAGGGAGAAGTGCATGCCCGCGTGGTTCATGGCCAGCCCGTCGCACACGCCGATGACCGGGAATTCCAGGGGCGTGCCGCCCGCCATGCGCACGCCCTCCTTCACGGCCTTGGCGATGGTGTCCAGGTGGATGTGCCCGGGCACGATCTCGTTGGCGGAGTTGCACACGCCGATGATCGGCCTGCGCATTTCCTCGCGGGTCAGGCCCAGGGCGTAGAGCAGGGAGCGGTGGGGGGCCTTTTCCAGCCCGTGGGTCATTTGCTTGCTGCGCATGATTCGATCCTCGTGGGGGGTAATCGATTATTTTGGCCGCACCCTAGAGCCCTTTGGTGGGCAGGGCAAGCCTTTTTGGCGCTGCGCGCGGGCGTCCGGCGCATGCCGGGCCAGCCGCGCGCAGGCTCCGCTGCCCGGCTCCGGGGGGTGGCGGCGGCGCCTGCCTCTGTCATAGCGCCCCTGGCGCGCCTTGTCAGCACTGGGGTGCCCGGGCCTGCGGGCCGGGCGGCAGCGGGCGCGCCCGGCAGGCCCGGGTGAGGAGCCGGGGCCGGAGGCCGCGCGGGCGCCCGGCAGGGGCGCGGGCAGCAGGGGCAAGACGTGCGCCCCGGCTCCGGGATGCCAGTGAAATGACGCCGCAAGCCGGAAGTGGAACGGGAGGAACGCCCCCGGCCCCCCGGAGACCACCCGGCTCCGGCGCGCTGCACGGTCCGCGATTGTGGGCGCCCTGGCGCCGGGGCCGCGCGCTTTGACTTTTGGGCGGGTATGGTCTAACTCCTAGCGGCTTGGCCCTGGCTTTCCAGGTTTTTTTGCACCGCATAGCCCGGCGGCGCCCTGCGGGGTGCTCCGGCACGAGCCCGGAAGATGAGCAAAATCCAGAAAATCAAAGGCGTGGCGGACATGTATCCGCCCGAGAGCACGACCTTCGCCCACCTGGAGCAGACCGCGCGCCAGGTCTTTTCGCGCTACGGCTACCAGGAGGTGCGCCTGCCGCTCATGGAGCCGACCCAACTCTTCTCGCGCTCCATCGGCGAGGAGACCGACGTGGTCCAGAAGGAGATGTATACCTTCCCCGACCGCAAGGGCCGCTCCCTGACCCTGCGCCCCGAGGCCACGGCGGGCATGATGCGCGCCTACATCGAGAACGGGCTCTATTCCCCGGGCGCCGTGCACAAGATGTTCACCTTCGGGCCCATGTTCCGCTACGAGCGGCCCCAGAAGGGGCGCATGCGCCAGTTCCATCAGCTGGACGTGGAGATGGTCGGGGCCACCGAGCCCCAGGCCGACGCCGAGCTGGTGCTCATGCTCTCGACCTATTTGCGCACCCTGGGCATGCGCCAGCTGACCTTCGAGATCAACTCCCTGGGCTGCCGCACCTGCCGCCCCCGGCACCGCGCGGCGCTGGACGCCTTCTTCGCCGCCCTGCCGGGCGCGGACGAGCTGTGCGACGACTGCAAGCGCCGCACGGGCACCAACCCCCTGCGCGTGCTGGACTGCAAGGTGCCCCGCTGCCGCGAACTGACCGCCAGCGCCCCCGAGATCGAGGAGCACCTGTGCGCGGACTGCGCCGGGGCCTATGCCGAGGTCCAGGCCATCCTGGCCGGGGCCGGGGTGGAGTTCGTCAAGAACCCCCGGCTGGTGCGCGGGCTGGACTACTACGTGGGCCTGACCTTCGAGGTCACCTCCACGGACATCGGCGCGCAGACCGCCGTGGCTGGCGGCGGGCGCTACGACGGGCTCATTGCCCAGCTCGGCGGGCCCGACGTGGCCGCCACGGGCTTTGCCATCGGCATGGAGCGCCTGGCGCTGCTGGTGTCGCCCGTGGGCCAGCCTGCGGCGGACTTCTTCGTCGCCGTGCTCGACCCGGCGGCCCCCAGCCCGGCCCTGGCCCTGGCCCAGGAGCTGCGCGAGGCCGGGCTCACCGGCGAGACGGGCTTCGCCTCGGGCAGCATGAAGAGCCGCATGCGCGCGGCGGACCGCTCGGGCGCGCGCTGGTGCCTGCTGCTGGGCGGGCAGGAGCTGGCCGACGGCAGCGTGACCCTGCGCGACATGCGCAGCGGCGAGCAGCGCACCCTGCCCCGGGCCGAGGCCGTGGCCCTGCTGGCGAGCCGCGAGTAGCCGACATTTTCCGCCCGCCGCCCGCACCCCGGGCGCCGGGACGCACACCGAGAGGACGCACCATGGAAGAGACCTACGACGTTCAGCGCGAGCACCAGAAATACATCACGCCCCTGGACGGCTGGCAGCGCACGCACACCTGCAGCGAACTGACCGCCGCCCACGTCGGCCAGTCCGTGTGCCTCATGGGCTGGGCCCAGTATCGCCGCGACCACGGCGGGCTGATCTTCATCGACCTGCGCGACCGCCAGGGCCTGACCCAGGTGGTCTTCTCGCCCGAGCACAGCCCCGCCGCCCACGCCGACGCGCATATCCTGCGCACGGAATACGTGCTGGCCGTGCGCGGGCAGGTGCGCCCCCGGCCCGAGGGCATGACCAACCCGGGCCTGGCCACCGGCCAGATCGAGGTGGTGGTGGACCAGTGGAAGCTGCTCAACACCTCGCGCACCACGCCCTTCGCCATCGAGGACCGCGTGGACGCCGCCGAGACCCTGCGCCTGCAATACCGCTACCTGGACCTGCGCCGCCCCAAGCTGGCACGCAACTTCCAGCTGCGCCACCGCGCCGTGCAGAGCGTGCGCCGCTACCTCGACGAGCAGGGCTTCCTGGAAATCGAGACACCCATTCTGACCAAGAGCACCCCCGAGGGCGCGCGGGACTTCCTGGTGCCCAGCCGCCTGTCCGAGGGCAAGTTCTACGCCCTGCCCCAGTCGCCGCAGATCTTCAAGCAACTGCTCATGGTCGCGGGCATGGAGCGCTACTACCAGGTGGTGCGCTGCTTCCGCGACGAGGATCTGCGCGCCGACCGCCAGCCCGAGTTCACCCAGATCGACTGCGAGATGAGCTTCGTGGACCAGGAGCAGGTCATGGCCATGGCCGAGGGCATGATCCGCCGCCTGTTCGCCGAGACCCTGGACGTGGCCCTGCCCGAGCCCTTCCCGCGCATGACCTGGCACGAGGCCATGCGCGACTACGGCCTGGACAAGCCCGACACGCGCTTCGACCTGAAGCTCAAGGACGTGACCGACGTGGTGCGCGGCGGCGGGTTCAAGCTCTTTGCCTCCGCCGAGCTGGTCAAGGGCCTGCGCGTGCCGGGCGGGGTGGACCTCTCGCGCAAGGAGATCGACGACCTCACCGAGTTCGTGAAGATCTACGGCGCCCAGGGCCTGGCCTGGATCAAGCTCAAGCCCGGCGGCGAGTGGCAGTCGCCCATCGCCAAGTTCCTCTCCGACGCCGAGCGCCAGGGCATCGCCGGGCGCCTGGGGGCCCAGGAGGGCGACATCCTCTTCTTCCAGGCCGGTCCGGCGGTCATGGTCAACACCGCCCTGGGCCAGCTGCGCAACGAGCTGGGCCGCCGCCTGGGGCTCATCGACCCGGGCGCCTTCAACCCGCTGTGGGTCACGGACTTCCCCCTGCTGGAGTGGAGCCCCGAGGACAAGCGCTGGGTGGCCCTGCACCACCCCTTCACCGCCCCGGCCCCCGGCCACGCGGAGCTTTTGACCACGGACCCCGGCGCCGTGCTCTCCCGCGCCTACGACATGGTGCTCAACGGCTCGGAAATCGGCGGCGGCTCCATCCGCATCCACGACCAGGCCACCCAGCAGGCCATGTTCGCCGCCCTGGGCATGGACGAGGCCACCGCCCGCTCGCGGTTCGGCTTCCTGCTCCAGGCCCTGGAGTTCGGCGCGCCGCCTCACGGCGGCATTGCCTTCGGGCTGGACCGACTTATCATGATCCTGTCGGGGTCCGCGTCCATCCGCGACGTCATCGCCTTCCCCAAGACCCAGAAGGCCACCTGCCTGATGACCGACGCCCCCGACGAGGTGGACAACAAGCAGCTGCGCGAGCTGCACATCCGGGTGCGCGAGGCGCCCAAGGACTAGTGCGGGCCGGGCCCGCGCCGAGCGTGGGCCCAGCGCCCGCGCGGGAGACAAAGTGAGGACATGACACGACCCCTGGTTTTCTATCCCGATCCCGTCCTGGCCCGCCGGGCCGAGGAGATCGCCGAGGTCACGCCCGAGCTGCGCGCCCTGGCCGACGACATGGCCCTGACCATGTACGCCAACGAGGGCATCGGCCTGGCCGCGCCCCAGGTGGGCCAGAGCGTGCGCCTTGTGGTGGTGGACATCTCCGGCCCCAAGGTCCGCGACGACCTGCGCGTGCTGGTCAACCCGGTGATCACCGCGCGCAGCGAAGAGACTGTGGAGTCCGAAGAGGGCTGCCTGTCGGTGCGCAACTACCGCGCCAATGTCGAGCGCGCCGCCCAGGTCACCGTGCAGGCCAGGACCCTGGACGGCCAGGAGCTGACCATCGAGGCCGACGACCTGCTGGCCATCTGCCTGCAGCACGAGATCGACCACCTGGACGGCACCTTGTTCATCGACCATATCAGCCGCCTCAAGCGCTCGCTGTACGACAAGAAGGTCCGCAAATGGGTGAAGCAGGACAAGGCCCAATCCGAGTAGTCTTTATGGGCACGCCGGAGTTCGCCCGGCGCGCCCTGGAATCCCTCGTGGACTGGGACGGCTGCGAGGTCGTGGCCGTCTACTGCCAGCCCGACCGGCCCAGCGGCCGGGGTCAGGCCGTTCGCCATGGCGAGGTCAAGGCCTTCGCCCTGTCGCGCGGGCTGCCCGTGTTCCAGCCCGTGAACTTCCGCGAGCAGGCCACGGTGGCCGAGCTGGCGGCTCTGGCGCCCGAGGTGCTCGTGGTCGCCGCCTACGGGCTCATCCTGCCCCAGGCCGTGCTGGACATCCCGCCCCTGGGCGCGCTGAACATCCACGCCTCGCTCCTGCCCAAGTACCGCGGCGCCGCGCCCATCCAGCGCGCCATCCTGGCTGGCGAGGCCGTGACCGGCATCACCATCATGCGCATGGACGCGGGCATGGACACCGGGGACATCCTGCTGGCGCGCTCGCTGGGCATCGACATCGACGAGACGGCCAGCGAGATCCACGACCAGCTGGCCGACCTGGGCGGGCGGCTCATCGTGGACGCCCTGGGCCGCCTGCGCGCCGGGCGCATGGTGCGCGTGCCCCAGGACGCCGCCCTGGCCACCTACGCCCCCAAGCTCGAAAAGGACGAAGGGCGGCTGGATTTCTCGCGCCCCGCGCGCGAGGTCCACAACCGCGCCCGGGCCATGCACCCCTGGCCCGGGGCCTTCTGCCTCTGGGTCGGCCCGCGCGGGGGCGAGCCCCTGCGCCTGGTGCTGACCCCGGGCTGCGTGGGCCCCGAGCTGGCCGAGCCCCGGCCCGCGCCCGGCACCATCCTGGGCCTGCGCGAGGGCCTTTTGGCCTTCGCCTGCGCGGATTGCGAATACCTGGTGCCCTCCCTCAAGCCCGCCGGAAAGAAGCTGCAAAGCGCCGCGGAATTCGCCCGGGGCTACCTGCCCGCCGCCGCGCGCCTCGCCTAGCTGTGCCCTGTTTTGCATCTGGCGGTTGACACGCCGCCGCGCTGCTGGTGCAATGGTCGCCTGCGGGGCGGCCCCCGATGCGCCGGTATTCTTTTTGTCTGCCACTCTGTATTACGAAACGATTGAGCCATGTCCGCTACCGACCCCACCCTCGCCGCCTTCGACCGCACGGACCAGACCGCCGGGGCCGAGCGCAAGCGCCTGTTCATCGGGCTGATCACCTGCGCCTCGGTGCTGGTCAGCCTGCTGCTGGTCGGGCTGTGGGTGGTGCCCTTCGTGGGGCTGTCGGCCATTCATCCTTCTGCGCCGTGGGTTTTCGGGGTGCTGGTGGCGGCGGCCATCGGCGTGGTGGGCTGGGCCAGCCTGGGCCTGGTGCTCAACATCCTGCTCGGGCGCAGCCTGCCCTTTTCGCGCCGCCTGCGCGGGCTGACCATCAAGCTCTTCCTGCCGCTGATGGTCCTGCTGGGCAAGGCCCTGGGCATTTCCAAGGAGCGTGTGCGCTCGTCGTTCATCAAGGTCAACAACGAGCTGGTGCAGCACGAGGCCGGGCGCTACGCCCCCGGCGAGATCCTGCTGCTCATGCCCCACTGCCTGCAGAACTCGCGTTGCGACATGCGCCTGACCTACGACATCAACAACTGCAAACGCTGCGGCAAATGCCCCATCCGCGACCTGCTGGAGCTGTCGGACTACTACGGCGTGCATCTGGCCATTGCCACCGGGGGCACCATCGCCCGGCGTATCGTGGTCCAGATCCGGCCCCGGCTGATCGTGGCCGTGGCCTGCGAGCGCGACCTGTCCAGCGGCATCCAGGACACCTATCCCCTGCCCGTGTTCGGGGTGCTCAACGAGCGACCCCATGGCCCGTGCCTGGACACCGGCGTGCCCGTGCATGCGCTTGAGTTGGCCCTGCGGCGCTTTCTGGCCTCGCCGCCGCCCCTGCGCAGCCTGCCCATGGCCCAGGGCGCGCCCGGGCCCGCCGCCCCGGGCCAGACCCGGAGCGCCTGACCCTTGGCCCGTACGTCTTTCCGCCCCGGGCCCGCCGGTGCCCGCCCGGCCCGGCTCCGCGCCGCCAGCCCGGCCCTGCCCCCGGCGCGCCGGGCCGCCCTGCTGGCCCTGGAGCGCTGCCTGCGCGGGCAGGACATCCAGGCCGCCCTGGACGCGGCCCTGGGCGCCGTGTTCGCCCCCGGCGCGGCTGTGCAGCCGGACCCCGCCGCCGCCCTGGACGCCGCCCTGGCCACGGAGCTGGCCTACGGCACCCTGCGCCGCAAGCCGACCCTGGATTTCATCCTCGCCACCCTGCTGCGCGACCCTGCCGCCCTGCCCGGGCCCATGCGACTGCTCCTGGCCGTGGCGGCCTACGAGATTCTCTTCCTGGACAGGATTCCGGCCTACGCCTCGGTCCACTGGGCCACGGAGCAGGTCAAGACCGCCATCAACCCGCGGCTGGCCAAGGTCTGCAACGCCGTGCTGCGCCGCGTGGCCGACCTGGGCTCCGGCTGGCAGGACGCGGCCTTCCTCGGGCAGCCGCCCCTGGCGCACGAAGCCGGGCTAGGGGCAGGCGCGCGCGCCGACGAGGCCCTGGTCCTGGCCCGGCGTTTCGGCGTGCCCCGCTGGCTGGCCGCCCTGTGGCTGGGCGCCTACGGGCCCACCCGCGCCCAGGCCCTGCTCGCCGCCAGCTGCCAGGCCCCGCCCCTGGGGCTGCGCCTGCGCCCGGGGGTTACGGGCGCCATGGAGCGCCACGCCGGGCTGGCGGCCCTGCCCTCGTGCCTGGCCAGCACGGCCACGGGCGTGGCCCTGGCTGCCGCGCCCGAAGACCTGGACGCGCTTCTGGCCTCGGGCCGCGCCGTGCGCCAGAGCCTGGCCGGGCAGCTGGCCCTGGCGGCCCTGGGGGCGGACCACTGGCCGCGCCCGGTGTGGGACGCCTGCTGCGGGCGCGGCGGCAAGACCCTGCTGCTGGCCGACGACGCGCCCGGTACGGTGCTGGCCAGCGACCCCAACGCCCGGCGCCTGGCAGGGCTGAACGCCGAGCGCCGGCGCCTGGGTGTGGCGGAGGTGGCCGTGTTCCGGGCCCGGGCCGAGCAGGTCTTCTGGCGCCGCCCCCTGCCAGCCATCCTGCTGGACGCGCCCTGCTCCGGCCTGGGGGTGCTGAGCCGCAGGCCGGATACCTTGCTGCGGCGCACCCCGGACGACATCACGGCCCTGGCCGGAGTCCAGGCGCGGCTGCTGGAACACGCCGCACGCTGTCTGGCCCCGGGCGGGGTGCTGGCCTATGTGACCTGCACCGTGACCCCGGCGGAAAACGAGGGGCAGGTGGAGCGCTTTTTGGCCGCGCATCCGGATTTCCGGCTGGCGGCGACCCACACCACGCCGCAGGACGCGCCCCTGGGCGAGTTCTTCCACGCCGTGCGCCTGGAGCGCCGCGCATAAGGGCCGCCCGGCCCGGTTCTGCACCGCGTCCCGCCACACCAGGCCAGACCTTCGGGCAAAGCAAACCCCTCCCTGGCGTAAGCCAGGGAGGGGTTGTTCGCACCGGGCGGCATCCGGGGCACGCCAGGGCCGCTCCGGGTCGCACTCGCGGCGCGCCTGGGGCCTCGGCAGGCCCTATTTCCCCGGGCCTGGCCCCGACCCCGGGCCGTGCAGGCGCACGCGGTCCAGGAGTTTGCGCTGATAGTCGGGCAAGCCGTCCAGGAGCAGTTCCAGGCGCCCGCTGCGGTCCAGGCGCTGGGTCAGCACGCGCAGGGTGTGCATCTGGCGCAGGCGCAGGGTCTCGTCCGGGCAGTCCGCCAGCAGGTCCAGGATGTCGCGCACCTCGCGCGCGGCGGTGATTTCGGGCGGCAAATGCCCTGAGTTCTTAAGAATCTTGTAGGCCATGCGCAGCTCCGGCGCCAGGTGGGCGTCGTCTTCCAGCACCAGGGGCTGGCCCTTGCCGGGCAGGTCCGCGAACTCGCCCTGGTCGTAGGCCGCCTTGATCTTCTGCTCGGCCACCAGGCCGATGATGGAAAGTGCGTCCGCCATGGTGCAACTGCTTATCAGGCCTTGCGGCCACTGGGTTCCCGGCTGTGTGCCGCACGCCGGGCTGGGTTATTCGCCCGCGCCGAACCAGCGCTCAAGGTCGATGGCGCCCTCGGCCCGCAGGCCCTGGTCCACCTGCTCCAGGGTGGCCGCCGCCGTGCCCACCTCGCCGACCACGATGCCCGCCGCCACGTTGGCCACCACACAGGCTGTGGCGAGGTCCAGCCCTGCCGCCGTGGCCAGGCCCAGGGCCGCGATGACCGTGTCGCCCGCGCCGGTCACGTCGAAGACCTTGCGCGCGGCGGTGGGGATGTGCAGCACCGAGTCCGGGCTCTCGAACAGGGCCATGCCCTCGGGGCCCAGGGTGATGAGCAGGTTGGCGCAGCCGAGCTTGCGGAAGATGCGCGCCCCGGCCCGCAGCACCGAGAGCCGGTCGTCCAGGGGCACCCCGGCGCCCTCGGCGGCCTCCTTGGTGTTGGGCGTCAGGATGTCCACGCCCTTGTACAGCTCGAAGTTGCGGACCTTGGGGTCCACATAGACCTTGGGCCGGGCGGGCAGGGCGTCCAGGAGCTGGTGCAGCCGCTGCATGAAGCGCGCGGTGACCAGGCCCTTGCCGTAGTCCGACACGATGACCACTCCGCAGCCCGGGGCCTCGGCGCGCAGGAAGTCGAAGACCTGGTCCTGGGTGGCCTCGCTCAGGTCGTGGGTGCGCTCGTAGTCCACGCGCACGACCTGCTGGTTCTGGGCCACCACGCGGGTCTTGCGGATGGTCGGGCGCTCGGCGTCGCAGACGGTGTGCGCCACGACCCCGCTGTCGCGCAGCAGGCGGTTCATGCGCTCGCCGTCGGCGTCGCGTCCGCACACGCCCACCACCACGGCCTCGCCGCCCAGGCTGACCACGTTGCGCGCGACGTTGCCCGCCCCGCCCAGCAGGTGGCGCTCCTCACGGACGTGGACGACCGGCACCGGCGCCTCGGGCGAGATGCGGCCCACCGTGCCGATGACGTAATGGTCCAGAACCAGGTCGCCCACGATGAGCACGCGCGCGCCGCGCAGCCTGGGCAGCTGCGCCAGCAGTTCCCTTTTGTCCAGCATGTGTCTCCCCTGGCGCCGGGGCGGCGCCACGCAGAACGTTTATGCGGCTCCGTCGCCCGCGCCCTGCTCCACCAGGGGCACGCCGATGGTGCGCAGGATGCCGTTGAGCTCGTCGAGGCTGGCGTAGTGCAGCACGATCTGGCCCTTGTCCAGCCCGCCGCGCAGGGCCACGGGCACGGCCAGCATGGCTTCCATGTCCTCCATGGCCTCGCGCAGGGCGTCGGGCAGGGCCTGGGCCTGGGCCCGGGGCGCCCTGGGCCGGGCCGGGCCTGCGGGCCCGGGGGCGCCCTCCTCGCCGGGCAGCACCCCAGTGCGCTTCCAGTAGGCGGCCATGGCCTCGGCCTCGCGCACGGACAGGGCGCGCTCGGTGATGCGCTGGCGCATGGCCTGCTGGTCGTCCGAGCCGGTGAGCACCAGGAGCGCCCGGCCGTGCCCGGCGGTCATGACCCCGGTGCGGATGTCCTTCTGGATGGCCTCGGGGAGCTGGGTCAGGCGCAGCATGTTGGCGATGGCCGGGCGGCTCTTGCCCACCTTTTCCGCCATCTGCTCCTGGGTCAGGCCGAACTCCTCCTGCAGGCGTTGCAGGCCCAGGGCTTCCTCGATGGGATTCAGGTCCTCGCGCTGGAGGTTTTCGATGAGCGCGATGGCCAGGCTTTCCTCGTCGCCCAGGGTGCGCACTATGGCCGGGATGTCGCGCAGCTCGGCGAGCTGCGAGGCGCGCCAGCGGCGCTCGCCCGCGACCAGCTCGTAGAGGTGCTGCGGGTCATCCACCGGGCGCACGAGCACGGGCTGGAGCACGCCGTTGATCCGGATGGACTCGGCCAACTCGGCCAGGGCCGTTTCGTCGAAATCCCGCCGGGGCTGGCTGGGGTTGGGGCGGATCTTGCCCACCGGAACCTGGACGATCTCCGGGGCCTCCAGGCCCTCGCCGAATCCCTGCAGCAGGGCGTCCAGCCCTCGTCCCAGACCGCGCTTGGCCGACATATGCGCTCTCCTTGACAATCGTTCACATTCCACTACGTAGTGCGCAGGCGCCCGGCCTGCCCGGGCCATCCTGCAACAGGAGGATTCCCGTGTCCGAACGTCCCTACGCCATCCTGCACGACGCCCAGGGCGAGCCCTTTGGCGTGTTCATTTCCGCAGCCCTGTGGGCCGAGGTCCAGGCCGAGGTCCTGCCGGTGCTTATGGCCGCCGCCGGGGAGCAGCAGCAGCCCGAGGAGGTCTTTCCCGAGCCCCTGGGCGACTGGAACGACCTGGCGGCCTTCTGGGACCTGCCCTACCCCCTGGACCGCACCGTGGCCTGCGGCCAGTGCGGCGCCGCCAGTTCCGACTGGCAGGCCGACGAGCCGCGCCTGTTCCGCCTCAAGGCCTGCAACCTCGGCGGGCTGGCGCGCTTCGAATGCCAGCGCTGCCGCGCCCGCGTCACCAAGCGCCATTTCAAGGACGGCGTCAAGGTCCAGACCGTGCCTTTCGTCGAATAGCCCGGGCGGCGCTGCGGGAAGGCCCGTGCGGGGCGGGCCTGTGCCGCAGAGCCCTGGTGGCCAGCGTTGCCGCGCCCGTAGCCCTGGGCCGGGTCCTTGGTAGCCAGCGCTGCCGCGCCTGCACCCCTGAACCGTGCCCCTGATGGCCCGCGTTGCCGCGCCCGCGTCGCCGAGGGCTCTTTCAAAGACGCGCCGAGGTCCAAGCCATAGCGTTTGCCGCAAAGCCCGGGGCGCCCGCCCTGGGCTTTGTGCGGCCCGGGGGCGCCCTCCGCTCTCCTGCGGCCCGCTGGGCCTGTGGAGCCTCGGGCCGGGGCTTCGTACGCGGCCCGCGCGCCGTAGCCCAGGGAAAGAGAAGCCCCATGATTAGACTCAAGGCCCGCGCGGCCTGTGCGCCCGCGCTCCTGGGCCGCGCCCCCGGCTGCCTGCGCTGTCGCGCCCCGCACTTGTGCGCGGGCTGGCAGCAGCGCGCCGCGCCGTGTCCTAGTGGGCCTGCCTGCCCACCACCTCCTGGGCCAGCTGCAGATAGGCCACGGCACCCTTGGAGTGGATGTCGTAGCTGATCACCGGCTTGCCGAAGCTCGGGGCCTCGGACAGGCGCACGTTGCGCGGGACGATGGTTTGCAGCAGGTACTCCGGGAAGGTTTTGCGGATCTCGTTCTTGACCTGGTGCGAAAGCCGGTTGCGCAGGTCGTACATGGTCAGCAGCACACCGAGCAGGCGGATGTCCGGGTTCAGGCGCTTGCGGACCAGGCTGTAGGTCTGGATGAGCTTGGCGATGCCCTCCAGGGCGAAATATTCGCATTGCAGCGGGATGAGCACCTCGCGCGCGGCGCACAGGGCATTCAGGGTGATGAGCCCCAGCGATGGCGGGCAGTCCAGGAGGATGAACTCGTAGTCGTCTTCCAGGGGCTCAATAAGTTGGCGCAGGAAGTATTCGCGCCGGGGTTGGTTCACGAGGTCCAGCTCGGCGGCGACCAGATCCTGGTGTGCGGGCAGCACGGACAGGAACGGGATGCTCGTCTTGTAGATTGCGCTGCGGACCTGCTCGGGGTCGCCCAGCACCGTGTAGAGGTTGGCCTCGACCTGCTCGGGGTAGACCCCGAACCCGCTGGACGCGTTGGCCTGGGGGTCGCAATCCACGACAAGGACGCTTTTTTCCATGACGGCGAGGCTGGCGGCCAGGTTGACCGTCGTGGTTGTCTTGCCCACGCCGCCCTTCTGGTTGGCCACAACGATGATACGCGACACGGTGGACCTCTTCTGCGCCCCGAATGTTTCATGTGAAACAGTGAGGGCTGGTCGGCGTTGGCGGCCTGTCGGGGCGCATGCCCCTTTCCTCTGGCTCGTGACGGCTGCGCGGTCGGTGCCGCGTCTTGGCCCCGGGCCGGAGGGTGGCCCCGTTGTGCCCGGCGGGGGAGCCGCCGGGCACAACGCGGATCAGACCTTGTAGTAGTCCCTGTACCAGCTGATGAACTGCTTGATGCCGTATTCGATGCTCGTGTTCGGCTTGAAGCCCACGTCGGCGATGAGGTCGTCCACATCGGCGTAGGTCGCCGGAACATCGCCGGGCTGCATGTCCATATAATTGCGCACGGCGGTCATACCCAGTTCCTTCTCGATGGTCTCGATGAAGGCGCCGAGCTCGACCCAGTTATTGTTGCCGATGTTGTAGATCTTGTAGGGCGCGCACGAGGAGCTGGGGTCCGGGGTGGCGCCGCTCCAGGCGGGGTTGGGCGCGGCGGTGCGCTTGATGACGCGCACGACGCCTTCGACGATGTCGTCGATGTAGGTGAAGTCGCGGCGCATCTTGCCGTGGTTGAAAACGTTGATGGGCTTGCCTTCCAAAATGGCCTTGGTGAACAGGAACAGGGCCATGTCCGGCCTGCCCCAGGGCCCGTAGACGGTGAAGAACCGCAGGCCCGTGCAGGGCAGCTGGTAGAGGTAGGCATAGGAGTGGGCCATCAGCTCGTTGCCCTTTTTGGTGGCAGCGTACAGGCTGATGGGGTGGTCCACGTTGTGGTGCACCGAGAAGGGCATGGTCGTGTTCAGCCCGTAGACGGAGCTGGACGAGGCGAAGACGCAGTGCTCGACCTTGGTATGCCGGCAGCCTTCGAGGATATTCAGGAAGCCCACGGAGTTCGAGTCGATGTACGAGCGGGGGTTGATGATGCTGTAGCGCACGCCAGCCTGGGCGGCCAGGTTCATGACGTGGGTGAAGCCCTCCTTGCGGAACAGGGCTTCCATGGGCTCGGCGTCCTGGAGGTTGATGTTGGCGTGGGTGAACTGGGCGTGATCCAGGAGCTGGGCCAGGCGGGCCTTTTTCAGGTCCACGCTGTAGTAGTCGTTCAGGTTGTCCAGGCCGACCACGGTGTGGCCTTCGCCGAGCAGGCGCAGGCTGAGGTGGTAGCCGATGAATCCTGCGGCACCGGTGACAAGAATTTTCATGTGCTTGCTGATCCTGGCTGGGGGTGGATGGTCCGGGGCGGATGCTCCGCCCCGGTCCAGTTATGCGTCTTGGGGTGTTTCACGGGAAACAGTCCCGGAAGCAGCGCCTTGCGTGCGGGCGTCAGTCTTCCAGGGGAAGCGGAAAAAATCAAGGGGAATGGGCAGGACGGTTGCCGCCTTGCTCTCGGCGGCCATCTCGCGCATGGTCTGTAAGTACCTGAGTTGCAAGGCTTCCGGGTGCTTGCTGATGATTCCGGCGGCCTCGGAAAGTCGCGCTGCGGCCTGATATTCACCCTCGGCGTTGATGACCTTGGCCCGGCGTTCACGCTCGGCTTCGGCCTGCTTGGCCATGGCGCGCTGCATTTCCTGGGGCAGGTCCACATACTTGAGCTCCACGGTGCCGACCTTGATGCCCCAGGGGTCGGTCTGCTGGTCCAGGATTTCCTGAACCTGGAGGTTGATCTTGTCGCGGTGGGCCAGGATGTCGTCCAGCTCGACCCCGCCGCACACGCTGCGCAGAGTGGTCTGCGCCAGCTGCGACGTGGCGAACATGTAGTCCTCGATCTCCACGATGGCCCGCACGGGATCGACCACGCGGAAATAGACCACGGCGTTGACCTTGATGCTCACGTTGTCCTTGGTGATGACGTCCTGGCTGGGCACGTCCAGGGTCACGATGCGCAGGCTGACGCGGACCATGCGGTCGATGACCGGGATGAGCAGGATGAGCCCGGGGCCTTTGGCCCGGATGACGCGCCCGAGCCGGAAGATCACGCCCCGCTCGTATTCGTTGAGCACCCGCAGTGCGGCGCCCAGAAACAGGACGATGATGACCAGTGCCGGAAGCCAACTGAATAACATGGCGGCCCTCGCTTGTTGGTGGTTGTGAAAACGTAGTGAATGCTGCTGGTTGCGCCCTGCCCTCCCGGGCGCCGCCGGTTTTCCCTGGGCCGGGCGCGGCGCCGTTCGGGTGTGTTTGGCGGGTATGGGGGTTCTCCGGGCTGCCCCGCGCGCCTGGGGTGGCTGAAATGCGGGCGGCGTTGATTGCCTGGGCGCCGTCGGGCGCCCGCCCGGGGCGGCTGCTATGCCTTGTCAGCGCCCTCCTCGACCGGGAGGGTGATGGTCAGGGTCAGGTCCTTGGCGGCCACGACCCGGGCCACGTCGCCGGGGTGCAGCGCCAGAGGCGCGTCTGCCCTGGCCTTCCATATCTCGCCCCGCACCCGCACCCGCCCGGTCTGGCCCTGCCATTCCGTAATACGAACCGTCATGCCGACCATGGCGTCCAGGCCGTGCATGGTCTGGGTGCGCTGGGCGCGGGTAATGAGTACGAGGCACAGGCTCATGATGGCCGTGACCGTGCTTACGGTGGCGATAATGGTTGCCAGGGGCACGCCCTCCAGGCCCGGGGTGGGCTCAATGAGGATGAGCGAGCCCATGAACAGCGCGACCAGCCCGGCCACGGCGAGCATGCCGAAGCTGGTGATGAAGATTTCGAGCACGAAGAGCACCACGGCGAAGAGAATCAGCAGGATGCCTGCGGTGCTCGTGGGCAGGATCGACAGGGCATACAGGGCCAGGAGCAGGCTCAGGCCGCCGAAAACCCCCGGAAGGACGGCCCCGGGCGTAGTGAATTCGAAGAACAGCCCGGCGATGCCGCCCAGCAGCAGGAGGTAGGCGATCTGCGGGTCGAGCAGCCAGGCGAGCAGCCGGTGGCGCAGGCCGGGATCGTAGCTGGTCAGGGCCGCGTCCTGGGCGCCGAAGCGCAACGGGCCGTCGCGCCAGGGGATGCCCTTGACGGCCAGCTGGGCCAGCAGGTCCTCGGGCGAGTCGGCCAGCAGGTCCACGACCCCGGCCATGGCGGCCTCCTGGGCGGTGATGCTCACCGCCGAGTCCACGGCGTCCTGATACCAGGCGGCGTTGCGCCCCCGGGCCTCGGCCAGGCCGCGCGCGTAGCTCATGAGATCGTTCTTGATCTTGGCCTCCATGGTCTGGCCCACGTCCTTGCCGCCCATCTCCACGGGGCTGGCCGCGCCGATGGTCGATTGCGGGCTCATGGCCGCCACATGGGCGGCAGCCACCAGGAAGACGCCCGCCGAAGTGGCCCGGGCGCCGCGGGGCCCGACCCAGAGCAGCACGGGCACCTCCGCCCCCAGGATGGAGCTGACCATGGCGCGCATGGAGGTCACCAAGCCGCCGGGGGTGTCCAGCTCCAGGAGCAGCGCCCGGTAGCCCTGGTCGCGGGCCTGCTCCAGGGCATGGGCCAGGAGTTGCTCGCTGGCGGGCGTGATGGGGGCGTGGATGCGGGCGTGGAGCACGGGGAAGGCCGCGTCCGGGGGCGCCTGGGTTGCGCCGGGGGCGGGGCGGAACAGCGCGCCAAGCGCAAGCAGGACCAAGGCGCCGAGCAAGACCCTGCGAACCCGGGGCGCGGGGCGCCAGGGAGTGTTCCACGGGAAACAGGAGGCCTTGGGGCGGGCTGCTGATGGTTCCATGCTCCTTTGTAGCAGAGAAGCCCCGGGCGCTGCAAGCGGGAGCGCCTGGCCGCAGGGGAAACCCGCCGCTGGGCAAGGACCGTGCCGTTTTCTTGCGGAGTGTCGGGCAGCTGGGGGCGTGCGCGCCGGGAGTAGCGGCGAGGGTGGCAGCGGGGCTGCGCAGGATGGCCGGGCGCGAGGCGGGAGGTCGGGAATTTTTCGGGGCGAGCCCGGCGCGCAGGTCGCTGCGCGCCGGGCGCGGGAACGGCCGCGCGTCATCTGCCCGGGGGCTGCGCCAGCCTGCGGCGAAAGAACACGCCCGGTCCGCGCGGCACCTTTGGCGTGTCCGCTACGGCAGGCGGACAGGTCCGCCGGATGCGCGCGCGGGCGCGGGTGTGGCCGGGGCGGTGGGGGCGCTGCGGGCGTCCCGCCGGGTGCACGCGGGAGGGGGTGCTAGGCCCGGGGCGCCGCCGGGCCGCTCTTGTTCGGTCCGGCAGCTGCGCGCGCAGGAGGGGTTCGATGCTGCCCTGCGCCAGCGCCTCTGTGGCCGTCCGGCAGCTGCGCACGCGGGAGGGGTGTTGCGGGTCTTCTTGGAGGCGCGCCGCCAGATACGCATGCCGGGGAGGCGTGCCTTCACGCTGCGCAGGAAGCCATGGGGTTCGGGGGCTGGCGCCCGCGTCATGCGGAATGTGCGGCCCGCGGCTACGCTGCCCCGCCGGTCGGCGCGCCCCGGCGGCGAAGGGGTCAGAGGCTCAGGGCGCGCAGGGTGTCCCAGGTCAGGCGCTTGGCCTGGGCGTCGCCGCCGAGCATCTCCGCCGGGCCGGGCAGGGCGATGACCGTGCGCGCCTCCAGGCGGTGGCGCCCGGTGGCATACGGCTGGCGCGGAAAGAGCACCTCGAAGGCCTGCTGGCCGAAGCAGATGACGGTCTGCGCCCCGGCCTCGCCCACCCCGCGCAGGAAGGAGCCCTTGTTGGCCAAGAGCCGCCCCTGGTGCTCGAAGGACAGGGGCCAGAAGGCCACGCTGTTGGGCGGCCATTGCAGCGCCTTGATGATGCTTCGGAAAAGCGCCCGGCGCTCGGGGTCCGGCTGGGGGCCGAAGTCGATGCCCAGCTCCCAGTAGGTCCAGACCGTGCGGCTGGGGGCGGCCAGCCTGGGGCGGAACTGCTCCCAGGGGAAGACGGCCAGCGGCCCCTGGGGGGCGGCGGTCCCGGACGCGGCGCTGGGGCCGGGCGCACTCGCCTCGGGGCCGCGGGCGCGGCCTTCAGGCCCGGGCGCACCCGCCTTGGCCCGGGCGGGGGACTGCGCGGGGCCGGGCTTGCCCGCCGCGCGTCTGGCGGGGGGGACGGATGCGCCGGGGGCGGGCTCCCCGACCTGCCGGGGCCGGGGGGCCCGCGGCGGCTCGGCCTGTGCCCCGGGGCGCGGGGCGGCCTGCGCAGGGCGCAGCGCGGCCACGTCCTGCTCGCACAGGACGTGATGCAAGCCCAGGTCGTGCCAGATGCGCAGGTCCTCGCTCAGGACGAGAGCGCGAGCATCCAATCCCAGATCCTCCAGGCCACTTCGGTCTTGGGCAGCACGGGCCAGCGCTCCAGGCGGCCCTGGGCGTCCAGGACGAGCACCCCGTTGGTGGGCGCGGCGAAGCCGCTGCCCGGGGCGGTCACGTCATTGGCCACGATGAGGTCCAGGCGCTTGCGTGCGAGCTTGCCGCGCGCGTGGGCTTCCAGGTCCGCAGCCTCGGCGGCGAAGCCGCACAGGCGCTGGCCCGGCCCGCGCGCCTGGCCCATGGCGGCCAGGATGTCGGGGTTGGGCAGGAACGTCACGGCCAGGGGGCCGGAATCCTTCTTGAATTTTCCCGGGCCAAAGGGCTCGGGGCGGAAGTCCGCCACGGCGGCGGTGCAGCAGGCCCACTGCGCGGCGGGGAACAGGTCCATGGCCGCCTGATGCATCTCGCGGGCCGAGGTCACGTCCACGCGTTCGATGCCCTGGGGCAGCCACAGCGCCACCGGCCCGCACACGGCATGCACCCGCGCCCCGCGCAGCCAGGCCGCCACGGCCAGGGCCGCGCCCATGGTGCCCGTGCTGGGGTTGCTCCAGTGGCGCACGCAGTCGAAGGACTCGCGGGTCGGGCCCAGGGTCAGCAATACGTCGATGCCCGCCAGATCCTGCACCGTGGCCGCGCGCAGGGCCTGGACGTAGATCTCCTCCAGCGGCGCCAGCCGCCCCCGGCCCTGCTCGCCGCAGGCCATGTCGCCGCAGGCGGGCTCCACGCAGACCACGCCCCGGGCCTTGAGGGTTTCCCAGTTGGCGCGGGTGGCCGGGGCGTTCCACAGCCGGGGGTTCATGGCCGGAGCCACCACCAGCGGCCCCTCGAAGGCCAGGGCCTGGCAGGCCAGCATCTCGTCGGCCAGCCCGAGGGCCAGCCGGGCCAGGGTGTTGGCCGAGGCCGGGGCCACGAGCATGGCATGGGCGGACTGCCCGGGCTCCAGATGGCCGAAGGGGCCGTGGCCGGGGTCGAACATCGGCCCGTACACGGGGCCAGCCCCCAGGGCCTCGAAGCTCAGGCGGGTCACGAAGCGCTCGGCGCTGGCCGTGAGCGTGGCGCCCACGCCAAGGCCCGTGGCCGTGAGCATGCGCAGGAGCTCCAGGGCCTTGTAGGCGGCCACGCTACCGCATACGCCCAGGTGCAGGCGGCGCCCGAGGTAGCCCGTGAATGCGAGATGCGGCTGCATGATGTGTCCGCCTCGCCCGCTACTGGGGCAGCGTTTCCTCGAAAGGCGAGCTCTGGGAGGGCGTCGGGGCGCTGTACGAGGGCTGCGAGGACACGCCGCCGCCGCCGTCCATGCGCGGGGCGACGATGATCTCGGCCAGGGTGCTGAAGGTGTCGTCGATGATGTTGATGATGCAGTCGCGGTCGGGCTTCTCGAAGACCATGATGGTCCGGTTGTACTTCATGCGGCTGCGCAGGCGCCAGTTGTCCTTGGGCAGCTCCTTCTCGAAGAAGTTGGCCAGGGACACGGAGTCCACCCGGCCCTTGTAGACCACGATGCCGGTCTTGAAGCTCGGGGTTTCGAAGACGAAGGAGGATTTGCCCACCAGGGACAGCTCGTTGGGGATGAGCACGTCGTTGAATTCCTGGTAGGAGCCCACGGGGTTGGTGGTCGGCGCGGAGCGCGCCTGGCTCTGCGTCTGGGGTTTGCCGGCGCTGCTGTCGGAAAGCACGGACTGGCAGCCGGAGGCGGCCAGCAGGGCAACCATTGCCAGGGCGGCGAGAAGTATCCTATGCATGTCTCCTCCTGTGGGAATGGCCTTCGGGAGTGGCTGTCCGCCCGCCCCGCCGGGCGCACGGATGCTCGGGAAACGGCTCCGAAGGGCCACCCTACCCGAGACCCACGCAAAATTCAACGCAACCAGGGCCGCAGCGCCCGCCCCCGGCCCGGGCCCGCCCCGGGGCCCCGGGGGCCGCAAACCGGAACAGAAATCGAACCCATGCACGAGATTCCCGAGGACTTCCGCCTCAGTTCCTATTGCTACGAGTTGCCCGAGGAGCGCATCGCCCAGGCTCCCAGCCTCCGGCGCGACGCCTCGCGGCTGCTGGTTCTGGACCGCGCGTCCGGCGCCATGCAGATCGACACCTTCGCCTCCATCGTCGCGCGCATTCCCGAAGGCGCCCTGCTGGTGGCCAACAATTCCAAGGTGCTTCCGGCGCGCGTGTTCGGGCGCAAGCCCTCGGGCGGGCGCGTGGAATTCCTGCTGCTCACGCCCCTGCCCCTGCTGCTGGAGGCCGCCCGCGAGGGCCGGGCCGGGTTCGAGGCCGAGGCCGAGGGCCTGCTGCGGGCCTCCAAGGGCCCCCGCCCCGGCGAGCGGATCACCTTCGACGCGGACTTCCGGCTCACGGTGCTCGAGCGCGGCGAGTTCGGGCGGGCCCGGGTGCGCCTGGCCTGGCGCGGCGACCTGGCCGCGCTGTTCCTGCGCCTGGGGCACTACCCGCTGCCGCCCTACATCCGCCGCCCCGACACCCCCGACGACGCCCTGCGCTACCAGACCGTGTACGCCGACCAGGCCAAGCTCGGCTCCGTGGCCGCGCCCACGGCGGGGCTGCATTTCACGCCCGAAGTGCGCCAGGCCCTGGCCGTGCGCGGCGTGGGCTGGGCCGAGGTCACGCTCTACGTGGGCTACGGCACCTTCAGCCCCGTGCGCTGCCCCGACATCCGCGAGCACGTCATGCACCGCGAGTACGTCGAGGTTTCCCGGGAAACAGCCCAGGCCGTGGCCCTGGCCCGCAGCGAGGGGCGGCCCGTGGTGGCCGTGGGCACCACGTCGGTGCGCGCCCTGGAGGGCGCCCGCAAGGCCCTGGGCGCCCTGGGGGCCTACACGGGCTGGACGGACATCTACATCACCCCCGGCCACGCCTTCAGCACCGTGGACCACCTACTGACCAATTTCCATTTGCCAGAGTCCTCGCTGCTTATTATGGTTTCGGCTCTTGCCGGGAGAGCGCCCATCCTGCGGGCCTACCGGCACGCCCTGGACAACGGTCTGCGTTTCTTCTCCTACGGAGACGCGATGCTCATTCTCTAGGAGCCCTGCTCGCGGAACGCGCGGGGCCGAGCTCAAAGGAGTCGCCAATGTCACGAATCGAGGTCCGGGAAGACCGCTGCAAGGGCTGCCTGCTGTGCACCACGGTCTGTCCCGTGGAGATCATCGCGCAGTCCGAGCGCTTCAACGCCCAGGGCTACAAGGTGATCGAAGTCAGGGACATGGATGCGTGCACGGGCTGCGCCTCGTGCGCCAGGATGTGCCCGGACATGTGCATCACCGTGTATAAGACCGCCAAAGCCGCAAAGGAGTGAACCATGGCTCCTGAAAGAGTCTTCATCAAGGGCAACGAGGCCATCGCCCAGGGTGCGCTGGACGCAGGCTGCCGCTGCTTCTTCGGCTACCCCATCACTCCGCAGAACGACATCCCGGAGTTCCTGTCCAAGGCCATGTTTGATGCCGGGGGCGAGTTCGTGCAGGCCGAGAGCGAGGTGGCCGCGGCCAACATGCTCCTTGGCGCCGCCGCCGCCGGGGTGCGCTGCATGACCTCCTCGTCCAGCCCGGGCATGTCCCTCAAGCAGGAGGCCATCTCCTACATGGCCGGCAGCGAGCTGCCCGCCGTGCTGGTGAACATGAACCGCGGCGGCCCCGGCCTGGGCGACATCGGCCCGGCCCAGGGCGACTACTACCAGTCCACGCGCGGCGGCGGCCACGGCGACTACCGCCTGCTGGTCCTGGCTCCGGCCACCTGCCAGGAGGCCTACGACCTGGTCATCGAGGCCTTCGCCCTGGCCTTCAAGTACCGCAACCCGGTGCTGCTGCTGGGCGACGCCATCCTGGGCCAGATGAAGGAGCCCATCGTCCGCCGCGAGGCCGTGGCCCATGACGACGCCTCGGCCTCCTGGCACCTGGACGGCAACGCGGGCCGCGCCAAGCGGCTCATCAAGTCGCTGTTCCTGGACGAGGGCGCCCTGGCCGGGCAGAACCGCCACCTCATGGCCAAGTACGCCGCCATGCGCGCCGAGGTGCGCTGCGAGGAGTTCCAGACCGCCGACGCCGAGCTGGTGGTCTGCGCCTACGGCTCCATCGGGCGCATCGCCAAGTCCACCGTGCGCAAGCTGCGCGCCCGGGGGCTCAAGGTCGGCCTTTTGCGGCCCATCACGCTGTACCCCTTCCCCGACGCGGCCCTGGCGGCCCTGGCGGACCAGGGCAAGCGCTTTTTGACCATCGAGCACAACTGCGGGCAGATGGTGGACGACGTGCGTCTGGCCATCCGCACCAAGGCCGATTCGGACTTCTTCGGCGTCATGCCCGGAGAGCTGCCCAACCCCGACGACCTGGAGGGGCCCATCCTCAAGAGCCTGGAGGGCTAGCCATGCAAGCCGCTGAAAAACTCGTGTTCAAGCCGTCGGGCGTGCTCATCGACCGCCCGACCCACTACTGCCCCGGCTGCCAGCACGGCACCGCCCACCGCATCGTGGCCGAGGTCATCGAAGAGATGGGCCTGGCCGAGAAAACCATCGCCGTGGCCTCCATCGGCTGCTCCGTGTTCCTGTACAACTACCTGAACGTGGACGCCGTGGAATCGCCCCATGGCCGCGCCCCGGCGGTGGCCACCGGCGTCAAGCGCGCCCGGCCCGACAAGACCGTGTTCACCTACCAGGGCGACGGCGACCTTGCCTCCATCGGCATGGCCGAGATCATGCACGCCGCCAACCGCGGCGAGCGCATCACCGTGATCTTCGTCAACAACACCGTCTACGGTATGACCGGCGGCCAGATGGCGCCCACGACCATGATCGGCCAGGCCACCACCACCTGCCCCGGGGGCCGCTGCGCCGACCGCGAGGGCCTGCCCATCAAGATGGCCGAGATCATCGGCATGCTCGGCGGGGTGGTCTTCTGCGAGCGCGTGGCCGTGAACAGCGTCAAGAACATCGCCCGGGCCAAGAAGGCCGTGCGCAAGGCCTTCGAGGTTCAGGAGGCCGGGCAGGGCTTCAGCTTCGTGGAGTTCCTGGCCACCTGCCCCACCAACTGGAAGATGAGCCCCGTGGACGCCAACAAGCGCATCGCCGACGAGCTCATCCCCTACTTCCCCCTGGGCACCATCGTGGACCGCACCGGCGGCGGGGAGGACAAGTAGATGCTCTACCAGGACGTGATCATCGCCGGATTCGGCGGCCAGGGCGTGATGCTCATCGGCAACCTGCTGGCCTACGCGGGCATGCACCAGGGTCTGAACGTGACCTACATCCCGGTCTACGGGCCCGAGATGCGCGGCGGCACGGCCAACTGCACCGTGGTCGTCTCCTCCGACGAGATCGGCTCGCCCATCATCCGCACCCCCAAGTCGCTCATCCTCATGAACCGCCCGTCCCTGGACAAGTTCCAGCCCCGGCTGGAGGACGGCGGCGTGCAGATCGTCAACTCCTCGCTCATCGACCCGGCCCTGGCCGAGACCGGGCGCGTGCGCACAGTGCTCGTGCCCTGCAACGAGGTGGCCGACGCCCTGGGCAACACGCGCATGGCCAACATGGTGGCCATCGGCGCCTATGTGCAGGCCACGGGCGTCATGCCCGTGTCCGCCGTGCAGGACGCCCTGCCCAACGTCATCTCCTCGCGCTACGCCAAGCTCATCCCCAAGAATGCCGAGGCCATCCAGGCCGGGGCGGACATCGCCGCCAAGGCCTAGCCTTGCAGGACGGCGGGCCGCCCCGGGCGGCCCGCCGTTCCTCCCTCACCGCAAAGAGGACCCACCGCCATGACCGCCGCCCCGCAGTACGGCATCATCGGCCACCCCCTGGGCCACACCATGAGCCCGGCCCTGCACAACTGGGCCCTGGCCCGCGCGGGGCTGCCCGGGGCCTATCAGGCGTTTCCCGTGGAACCCGGGGCCCTGCCCGCCTTCATGGCCCGCGCGCGCGCCCTGCCCCTGGCCGGGCTGTCCGTGACCATCCCCCACAAGGTCGCCGTCATGGCCCTGCTCGACGGCGTGTCCGCGCGCGCCCGGCGCACCGGCGCCGTGAACACCGTGTACTGGGACAACGGGCGGCTGCTGGGCGAGAACACCGACGTGCCCGGGTTCCTCGCGCCCCTGCGCGCCCTGGGCGCCGTGCCCGGGTGCGCCCTGGTCCTTGGCGCGGGCGGCGCGGCCCGTGCCGTGCTCGCCGGGCTGGCGGAGCTGGGCGTGGCCCGGGTGCTGGTCTGCGCCCGAAGCCTGCCCAAGGCCGAACCCCTGGCCGCCGAATTCGCCGCCGCCGCCCTGCCCTGGGACCAGCGCGCCAGCGCCCGGGCCGACCTCGTGGTCAACACCACGCCCCTGGGCATGCGCGGCGCCGGGCAGGACCAGTCGCCCTGGCCGGACGACGCGCCCCTGGGCCCCGGGCAGGTGGCCTACGACCTCGTCTACAACCCCCGGCGCACCGTGTTCCTGGCCCGCGCCAGCGCCACCGGCGCCCGCATCGTGGACGGGCTCGAAATGTTCCTGCACCAGGGCCTGGAACAGTTCCGCCTCTGGACCGGCCAGACCTTCGACCTGCCCGGCGCCCGGGCCCTGGTGGGCGGGCTGCTGGAACAGGCCTAGGGCGGCCGGGGCTCCGCCCCGGACCCCGCCATGGGGCTCCGCCCCCTGGACCCCCGCCAGGGGCCGGGGGCCCCTGGGCCCCGCACGCCGCCCCGGGCCCGCACGGCGAAGCGCCGCGCAGGCCCGGGGCGGGGAGCGAGAAGTTTTCGGCTGCGTGCTGCCGAGTCTTCTCCCCCGGTCCGTTTTTCGCTGCTTCGGCTGCACCCTCCTCTGGCCTCCTGCATGCCCCTCGCTCCGCCCCGGCCCTGGTTGCAGCGGGGCCCCGGGTGCGGCATACTCGGGGGGCTCGCCCGGACACGACGGCTTGCCGACAAATGGGTCCGGAAGAATTTTGTGGTTTGTCGAATTGACAGGGGCTGAATTTTCTGATTAGAAAATTCTCGGTGATCGATTTTTCCAGGAGCCTTTCACGATGGCCAAGGACGAGAAGTTCACTCTGGAGCGGCAGGACCGCAGGCTGCTGGCCGTGCTGGCCGAGGACGGGCAGCTTTCGGCGGGCAAGGTCTCCGAGCGCCTGGGGGTGACCAGCCCCACGGTGCGCTCGCGGATGAAGAACCTCATGGCCGCGGGCGTGCTGCGCGTCGCCGGGCTGGTGGATCCCTTCCGCATCAAGGGGCTGGAGGTCGCCTTCGTGGGCATCACGGTGGAGACCCACAGCAAGATGGACGACATGCTCCAGAAGGTGTCGGCCCTGGACAAGGTGAACTGGGCGGCTGTGGTCACGGGACGCTACGACATCATGGTCGAAGTCCTGCTGCCCGAAGGCACCGACGATCTCTACGCGTTCATCAACGACGAGCTTTCGGCCATCGGCGGGGTGGCGGCCAGCGAATCCTTCATGGTCATGAAGGCCAAGCGCAAATGGGTGCCCCTGCCCCGGGCGGTGCGCAGGAGGTTCTTCGGGCAGGACTAGCGCGCCTGCGCCTGCGCCGCCCAGGGCCCGGCGGCAAACCACAATCCTTCCTGCGAGGTGGATCCCATGATCATCGGCGTTCCCAAGGAAATCAAGACGTTGGAGAACCGGGTCTCCATGACCCCGGGCGGCGTGGAAACCCTGGTCCGGCGCGGGCACACCGTGCTGGTGGAGGCTGGCGCGGGCCTGGGCAGCGGCCTGTCCGACGCCCAGTATGAGGCCGCCGGGGCGCGGCTGGTCTCCCGCGAGGCCGCCTGGGGCGCCCAGATGGTCGTCAAGGTCAAGGAGCCCGTGGCCGAGGAGTACGGCTTTTTGCGCGACGACCTGCTGCTGTTCACCTACCTGCACCTGGCCGCCGAGGAGAAGCTGACCAAGGCCCTGCTGGACGCGGGCACCACGGCCATCGCCTACGAAACCGTGCAACTGCCCGACGGCTCCCTGCCGCTGCTCACGCCCATGTCCGAAGTGGCCGGGCGCATGGCGACCCAGGTCGGGGCGCACTACCTGGAGAAGCCCCAGGGCGGGCGCGGCATCCTGCTGGGCGGCGTGCCCGGCGTGACCCCCGGCTCCGTGGTCATCCTCGGGGCGGGCGTGGTCGGCGCCAACGCGGCCAAGATGGCCCTGGGCCTGGGCGCGCAGGTCACGGTCATCGACATCAACCACAAGCGCCTGACCTACATGGACGACGTGTTCGGCGGGCGGCTGATCACCGTGTCCTCCACCGAGCCCAACATCCGCAAGGCCGTGCAGTTCGCCGACCTGCTCATCGGCTGCGTGCTCATCCCCGGCGCCAAGGCGCCCAAGCTCGTCACCGCCGAGATGGTCAAGACCATGAAGGACGGCTCGGTGGTCGTGGACGTGGCCATCGACCAAGGCGGCTGCATCGAGACCATCAAGCCCACCACCCACAAGGAGCCCACCTACCTCGTGGGCAACGTGGTCCACTACGGCGTGACCAACATGCCCGGCGCCGTGCCGCGCACCTCGACCTTCGCCCTGACCAACCAGACCCTGCCCTACGCCATCAAGCTGGCCGACAAGGGCTTCGACGCCCTGCGCGCCGACAACGCCCTGCTGCTGGGCCTGAACACCCACAAGGGCGTCCTGACCTGCCCGGCGGTGGGCGACGCCTTCGGCATCGAGGCCGTGGCGCCCGCCCAGGCCCTGTAGCCCCAGGCACGAGCCACGCACCACAGGGGCCCCCCGGCGCACGCCGGGGGGCCCCTTGCGTGGGCCGGGCGACTGGGCCGGGCGGGGGAGGGCTGTCTGGCGTGCCATGCGCCTCCGGGCGGTGGCCCGGGGGCCAGGCGTGCCGGGTTCGCGCGGTACTTCTGGCTCTGGGGCGTCGGGGGCGTTGGCTGCGCGCACGGCCCCTGGCGCGTCGCCCCTGTGACTCGGGGCCGTGCGTGCGGCGGCTGGCGTTGCCTGCGCGGCGGGCCTGTGGCATCCTGGACGTGCGCGGGCCCCTGGCCGCCTGCGTTTCAAGCGTCGTTTCATGCACCGTTTCATGTGCCGCTCCAGGCGCCGCTTGGGGCCCCGTTGCGGCGTCGTCACGCCACTGTAACCTGCCCGTGGCATGCAGGCCGTGTGCGCCCGCGCACAGCCTGCCCCCTGCGAGGAGCCATGCCCCGAACCGTCCCCCTGCTCGCCTTCTGCCTGCTGCTGCTGGCCGCCCCGGCCCTGGCCTTTTCCGACGGCCCCCTGCGCCTTGTCTATGCCGAAACCAGCTCGGCCGGCCAGGGCACCAAGGAATACCTGCTCCAGCCCGTGCCCGGCGGCGGCTGCCACATCAGCCTCTTCGAGCCCGGCGCCCGGCGCGTCATCCTCTGCGACGCGGACCTGGGCACCCTCCGCGAGGAATACCACGACCCGGCCACGGGCGACGCCCTGACCATGAGCCACCATGGCGACACCCTGCGCCTGACCGGCACCCTGGGCGGCAAGGCCGTGGACCGCGCCTTCGACCTGGACGCCCCGTGGTACGGCTCCGTGCTACTGCTGCGCGACTTCGTGCTTTCGGGTGCGCCCGAGGTTCGCTTCTACGTCACCCGGCCCGAGCAGCAGCAGGTTGTCCTGCTGCGGGCCATTCGCCAGCAGACCGAGACCGTGGACGTAGGCGGCACGCCCACCGAGGCCGTGCGCGTCAAGCACACGGTGCCCGGGGTCAAGGGCATGTTCTGGAGCTCGCTGTACTGGTACCGCGCCAGCGACGGGCTGCTGGTCAAGACCGAGGAGACGCGCGGCGGCCCGGGCACACCCACGGTTTTTGCCGAGCTGCAAAGCGAGACGCCCCTGGAACAGACGCCCCTGGCCGCCTGGCGCTAGGGGGCGAGCCCGTTGGCAGGCGGATGCCCGCAAGGCGCTTCGCCGCGCCGGGCGAGGGCTCCGGCCCCTTGGCCTGCCCCCGGCGCGTCGAATCGAAGCACGCGCGCCGTCGCCATGCCCTTGCGGCGCGGGCTGCGGGCAGGGCTTTCGGGCCGCCCCGGCCTGCGCGCCGCGCGGCCCCGGCCGCACCCGGGGCCACGCGGCGCCAAAGACGGACCCCGGCGGTGACCAGAGCCACCGCCGGGGTCCGTCTTTGCGCCCTGGCTCGCGCCCGGGCTACTGGTAGAGCTTCAGGCTGTCCCCGGGGTAGATGCGCGGGGAGGACAGGTTGTTCCAGGTCAGGATGGCCTCGGTGCTCACGCCGAAGCGCTTGGCGATGGAGTACAGGGTGTCGCCGGACTTGACCTTGTAGGAGATGGCCGTCTTGGCGCGCTCGGCGTCCTTGCGCGACTGTTTGGCGGCCAGGCGGCTCTGGTCGGGGATGTACAGGCGCTGGCCGATCTTGAGGGTGGTCTTGGTGCTGATTCCGTTGGCGGCGGCGAGGTTGTCCGGGGTGGTGTTGTACTTCTTGGCCACGGACCACAGGGAATCGCCGGACTGGATCACGTAGTTGGAGCGCGACTGCGCCAGCTGGCGCACGGACTTGCCGTCGGCCTTGGCCTTGGCGATGTCCTTGGTCTTGGCCTTGGCGGAGGGTTGCTTCTGCATGCGCGCGGCGGTGGCACCGGCCTCGCCCTTGCCGGGCACCTTGAGCACCTGGCCCTTGCGCAGCAGGTTCGAGCTGACGTTGTTGTAGTTCTTGAGCACGCCCACGGGCACGCCGAAGCGGTTGGAGATGCGGTACCAGGAGTCGCCGTTTTGCACCTTGTAGAAGGTGTAGTAGCCGCCGAATTCCTTGAAGCCCGCGCCCGTGGCCCAGACCTGGGCCTGGGCGGCCATGGCCGCATCGGGCAGGTAGACGGTGGAGGGCTTGTCGGGGTGGCTGCCAGCCTCCAGGAAGGCCGGGTTGTGGGCCTTGAAGTCCTCCCAGGTCATGCCCAGGTGTTTGGCCAGGGCCCGCAGGTCGGTCTTGGGCGGCACCTGCATGGAAGCCACGGTGTCCGGGCCGTCCCAGTTGGGTTTCTCGAAGCCCAGGGCCTCGAGGTTGCGCACGATCTTAATGACGGCCATGAGCTTGGGCACGTAATGGCGCGTCTCCTGGGGCAGGTAGTAGGAGCGGCGGCCGCCCTTGGTCTTGCCCTGCTGCATCTGCGACAGCTCGAAGAAGTCATCGCAGCCGCTGCGCGCGATGGCCTTGGCCACGCGGCCTTCGCCCGCGTTGTAGGCGGCCAGGGCCAGATACCAGTCGCCAAAGTCGCCGTGCAGCTTGGTCAGATAGTCGGCGGCGGCGTGGGTGGCCTTGTAGGGGTCGTTGCGCTCGTCCAGCCACCAGCCCACGTGCAGCCCGTACTTCTTGCCCGTGAAGGGCATGAACTGCCACATGCCCTGGGCGCCCGCGCGGGAGCGCACGGCGGTGTTGTAGCCGCTCTCCACGAAGGGCAGGTAGACCAGCTCGTGGGGCAGCCCGCGCTCGGCGAACACCCGGCGCACATAGGGCAGATAGCGCTCCGAGCGCTTGAGCCAGGCTTCGAAATGCTTGCGGCCCTTGTGGGTGAAATAGGTGAAGAACGCGCGGACCTCTTCGGTGTCGCGCTCGTCGAGTTCGAAGGTGATGCCCAAGTCGCTTTCCAGAGCCTTGCGTTCTTCGGCGGTCAGCGGGGTGTCTTCGTCTTGGGTCAGGGCGTCGTCGTCGAGGCGGGGGGCCAGGTCGGGCCGGGAAGCTCTTGAGGCCTCGTGCCGCGCGTCGGGCGGGGCGGCCAGGTCCGCGTCCGCCACCGGTTTTTTCATGGCGCAGCCGGGCAGGGCCCCCAGGAGCAGCACCGCGAACAGCACAGGCGCGATTGCGCGGACCAGGGATTTGTGCATAAGCTTTGGTTTCCGTTCTCTTGAGGTTTTCCGGGTGAAAACGGGCAGTTCCCGGGGTAAACTTTAGAAACTATCTAGAAAAACACGAGAGCCCGTCAAGAATTTTATGGACAACACCCAGGCGCCGTAGGCAGATTCAGCCTCGGGCAAAGAGCCTTATCCACAAGGAAAAGAACATGAAAGCAAGTCAGGAGTCAGGCCAGGACAGCGTCGTTCCGGGCCGCAAGCCCGTGCTGGAACTGCTGGACGCCGCACCCGAGCGGGTGGATACGGTGTTCCTGCAGAAAGGGGCACGTGGGCTAGAGATTTCACAAATCGTCGAATTTTGCAAGCGTGCCCGGGTGCGCTTCCGGCTGGTGGAGCGCGTGGAGCTGGAGCGCCTGTTCCCGGGCAACACCCAGGGCGTCGTGGCCCGGGTGCGCGAGGCGGGCTACGCGAGCTTCGAGGAGCTGTTGCGCACGGCCCTGGACGCGCCCTTGCCGCTGCTGCTGGCCCTGGACCAGGTCCAGGACCCCGGCAACGTCGGCGCCCTGGCGCGGACCCTGTACGCCCTGGGCGGCGCCGGGCTCGTGGTGCCGCAGGACCGCACGGCCTTTCTGGGCGGCGCGGCGGCCAAGGCCAGCGCCGGGGCCCTGGCCCGGCTGCCCGTGGCGCGGGTGGTCAACCTGGCCCGCGCCCTGGACCAGGCCCTGGACCAGGGCTGGAACGTCTACGCCACCGTGGCCGAGCCCGGGGCCGTGCCGCTGTTCGACGCGCCCCTGTACACCCCGGCGGTGCTCGTGCTGGGCAACGAGGAGAAGGGCGTGCGCCCGGGGGTGCAAAAGCGGGCCACCGCCTGCGTGACCATCCCCATGGCCCGGCCCTTCGATTCCCTCAACGTGGCCCAGGCCGGAGCCGTGGTGCTGGGCGAGTTCGCCCGCAGGCGCTGGGCCCGGCGCGGGCAGGGCGGCGGGGCCTGACGGGCAGGGCGGCGGGGCGGCCCATCGCCGTGGCCCGGCGGACCTGTCGCCGTTGCGGCGGCCTGCCGTCCGCGCCCTGGGGTTTCCTGCCTCTGCGCCACCGCGCTGCGGGGCGGCGTTCGGGACGCGGCTCCCCCCGCCAGCCAGGGCGGAGCCGCGCCGCCGCGCAATTTTCGCCCCTTCCGCCGCAGGCACCCCGGGTCGCGCCCTTCGGGGGCGGCGCCTGTCTGCCCCTTCGCCCTCGCGCCTGAGGTCCCTGGACCGCTGCCTCCCGGAGCCCACTCCCTGCGGCCCCCGCCGCCCGCACCGGGGTGTCTGCCCCGGCGCGCAATGGCTCAACCACGGGGCCTCATAAGCTGCCGGGCCGTGTCCGTCCGGCGGTGAGCCTATGCGTCTTCCCCCAGGCCCAGGCCCGGGCGCATGGTCTGGCCCGTGAGGGCCGTCTCGTAGCCGCCCAGGGCCTTGATGCGCTCCTGGAAGGCCGCGTCGCGCACCAGCTCGAGCATGGCCTGGATCTTGGGGTCCTCCAGGTGGGCCGAGGGGATGAGCAGGTCGTAGCGCTCGCGGGCCAGGGGCACGAAGTCCAGCCCCAGGGCCCGGGCCGCGGCCCGGATGCCCAGGCCGCAGTCTGCCGCGCCGGTGAGCACGTTGACGGCCACGGCCATGTGCGTGAACTCCTCCTTGTCGTACCCGGCCACGGCCTCGGGGGCGATGCCCGCCCGCTTCAGGTGGTCGTCCAGCAGGATGCGCGTGCCTGCGCCGCGCTGGCGGTTGATGAAGCGCACGTCGGGCCGGGCCAGGTCGGCCACGCCCGCAATGCCCTTGGGGTTGCCCGGGGCGACCATCAGCCCCTGGTGGCGGATGGCCAGGTTGACCACGGTCAGCTCGCGCCCGGGCAGGTACTTGTCCAGGAAGGGGAAGTTGTAGTCGCCGGACTCGGGGTCGAAGAGGTGGATGCCCGCCAGGTGGCAGGAGCCGTTCTTCACGGCCATGATGCCGCCCATGGAGCCGACGTGGGTCGAGGCCAGGCGGATGGGCGCCTGGCGGCCCATGAGGGCGTCGGCCAGCAGGTCCATGGTGTTGTCGTGGGAGCCCACGGCCACGAGGATGTCGTCCAGGGCGGCGGCGGGCACCAGCAGCTCGGCCTGCACGGTCTCGCCCTGCTCCACGCCCTCGGCGTTGGCCGGGATGCGCATCAGGCCCTGGGCGCGGGTCATGGTGGTGATCATGCCCGCCCCGCGCGCCAGGGGCGTGGCTACGTACTTGCCGCCGACCCGGCCGATGGACAGGCGCAGGAATTCCTCCATGCCCAGCTTGGACGGCACGCGGCGCGTCAGTTCGGCCTGCACGCGCGGGCGGCGGCGGGCGATCTTGCGCGTCATCCAGGCGGCCAGGGGCGCCAGCAGCTCTTCGAAGCAGACCACCGCGCTCACGGGATAGCCCGGCGCGCCCACCAGCAGCTTGCCGCCGTGCTCCGGCCCGGCCACGCCCAGCAGCGAAGGCTTGCCGGGCATGGCCTGGATGCCGTGGACCAGCACCGTGCCGAAGCGCTCCATGATCGCCCGGGAGTAGTCCTTGCTGCCCGCCGACGAGCCCGCGCCGATGACCACGATGTGCGCGTCGCTTGCCAGGGCCCGGGCCACGGCCCCGGCCAGGGCCTCGGGGTCGTCGGGCACCGGGGGCACGCGCGTGGCCTCGAAGCCCCAGGCCCGGGCCAGGGCCACGAAGACCTGGGAGTTGCTCTCCACCACCTGCCCCGGCTTGGGCTCGGGCCGGGCGGTGAAGTCCAGCACCTCGTCGCCGGTGGGGATGATGGCGATCTTCACCCGGCGGCGGACGTCGAGCTCCCAGATGCCCGCCGAAAGCAGGGCGCCCACATCGTAGGCCGAGAGCGGGTGGTTCTGGGGCATGAGCAGCTCGGTGGCCACGATGTCCTCGCCGATGCGCCGCACATGCTGCCAGGGGAAGGCCGGGGCCTCGATGGTCACGGCGTCGTCGTCGGCCTGGACCACGTTTTCGACCATGATCACCGCGTCCATGCCCGGGGGCAGGGGGTTGCCGGTGTTCACGGCCACGAAGTCGCGGCCCCGGGCCAGGGTCAGGGGCTGGCCCTCGCGGGCCATGAAGGTGGCCTCGGCGCGCACGGCGATGCCGTCCATGGCTGCGCTGTGATACGTAGGCGATGACAGTTTGGCATACACTCCGTGTGCGGTCACGCGTCCGGCGGTCTCGTGGGTGGGCACGGTTTCCACCCCCAGCAGGGCGTCGCGGTCCAGGGCGGCGCGCACGCGCTCCAGGGCTTCCTCGATGGGCACGGTGTCCAGATAGATGTTGCGCTTCATGGCGTGGCCTCCTTTGGGGCGGGGCGGGGGCAGCGGCGGGGCCGCCGGGGTGTCGAAGACAGATGTCCCTGAAGACAGGTGTGCTTGAAAAAGCGGGGGAGTTCAAGTGCCTGACGGCGGGCGGCTCAGTCCAGCAGCCAGACGTCCACCGCCGCCCCGGCGTCCATGCCTTCGCTTTCGGCGGGGATGCACACCAGCCCCCGGGCCTGGACCAGGGTCCGCAGCAGGCCCGACTTGCCCGCCAGGGGCACAGCCAGCGCTCCGGTCCCGTCGCGCTCCAGGGCCACGCGTACGTAGTCCTCGCGCCCGGGCTTGGAGTGGACGTTGCGCGCCAGGCGCGCGCGCACCGTGCGCCGCCGGGCCGGGTCGAAGGCCCCGGCGTCGCCCGCCAGGTGGCGCAGCAGCGGGCAGCCGAAGGCCAGCATGACCACCTGGGCCGAGGTCACCTGCCCGGGCAGCCCCCACACGGCCTTGGTGCCCACCCGGGCCAGGATGGTCGGCTTGCCCGGGCTGATGGCCACGCCGTGGGCCAGGATGCGGGCGTCGGGCTGGGCCTCGATGGCCGCCTGGGTCAGGTCGCGCACGCCAACGGACGAGCCGCCCGACACGAGCACCACGTCGCTGTCCGCCACGGCGGCGGCCAGGGCCGCTTCCAGGGCCCGGGCCTCGTCGGGCACCAGCCCGTGCAGCACGGGCTCGGCCCCGGCGGCGCGGGCCAGGGCGGCCAGGGTGTGCGAGTTCACGTCGCGCACCTGCCCCGGGCGCACGGTGGCGGCCACGGGCACCAGCTCGTCGCCGGTGGACAGGATGGCCACCCGGGGCCGGGCGCGCACCGTGGCGGCCTCGAAGCCCAGGGCCGCCAGCAGGCCGATCTCCTGGGGCCGCAGCACGGTTCCGGCGGCCAGGGCCGTGTGCCCGGCCCGGGCGTCCTCGCCGCGTAGCATGACGTTGTCCGCCGGGGCCGGGGATTTGCGGAATTCGATGGTGCCCGCGCCCAGGTCGGCGGTGTGCTCGACCATGACCACCGCGTCGGCGCCCCGGGGCAGGGTGCCGCCGGTGACGATGGCCGCGCAGTGGCCCGGGGCCAGCTCGAAATCGGGCTGCACGTCGATGGCCAGCTCGGCCATCAGCTCCAGGTAGGCCGGGTTGGCCTCGGTGGCGCCGAACAGGTCGCGGGCGCGCACGGCGAAGCCGTCCATGCACGAGCGGTCCACCAGGGGCAGGTCCTCGCGGGCGGTCACGTCCCGGGCCAGGGCGCGCCCGGCCAGCGCGGCCAGGGGCGCCTCCTCGGGGGGCAGGGGGGCGAAGCCGCGCAGCAGGGCGGTGAACTCGCCGGGGGACAGGACCTTGAAGAAACCGCCTTGCACGACCGGGCCTCCTGGGTTGCGGGAGCGGGGAAGGGGCAGTGTAGCGGATGGGCGGCCAAAAGCAAACGCCCGGGGCTGGGCCACGGTCCGGCACCGGCCTGACGGGCCGGGCCGGTGCCGGGGCGGGCGGGTTCGGGGGCGGCGCCGGGGCGGGCGGGAAGGGCGCCTCCGGGCGCCGGGAGGCCGGGGTGTTGGCGAAACGCGGCGGGATTCTTCATCCGGCGCACCCCCGGTGGCCGGGTGGCCTGCGCAGGCTGTTCCGGCGCGGCGCGGCGCCAGCACAGGGCAAGGGGCGCGCGGCGGGCTGCGGCGGGTGCGCGTGGGGCCCGGACCCGGCGCAGCAACACAGCGGATTGCCGTTTCCTGGCGGCCTGCTAGAATGGTGCCCGCAGGGCCCCGCGCCGGGGCCCCCGGAGGTTGTCATGCGCGTGGATCCAAAACGTTGGGGCCGGGCGGCGGCCCTGGCGTTGCTGGGGCTGGCCCTGTGCGGCTGCGCCGGGGCGCCCCGCACGGCCCAGGCCCCGCCCGGGCCCGAGCCGCGAGCCGTGGCCTGGGACTGCACCCCGGGCCCGGGGCTGCTCACGACCTTTGCCGACGACGGCAGCATGCTCCTGGAGGGGCCGGACGGTTCCGTGCTTTTCCAGGTCGCCGTTTCGGCCTCGGGGGCGCGCTATGTGGCCCCGGGGCGGCAGTTCTGGATCAAGGGCCAGGAGGCGCGCTACGAGACGGGCGGCGGCGAGGCGCTGTGCCGCGAGAACCGGCGCGGCTCCTGGGCCGTCGACGCCCGGCGGCGCGGGGCAACCCTGCGCGCCACGGGCAACGAGCCGGGCTGGGTGCTGGAGATCGGGCCCGAGCGGCTGTTCCTGCTCCTGGATTATGGAGCCACGCTGCTGGAGTTCCCCGCCGCCCCGCCCGGGGCGGCGGAGGGCGGGGCGGGGCGCGTCTGGCGTTCCCGGTCCGGGGGCCGCAGCCTGGAGGTCCTTGTGGAGCGCCGCCCCTGCACCGACGACATGAGCGGCGAGGCCTTCGACCACGCCGTGCGCCTGGTGCTGGACGGCGCCGTGCTGCGCGGCTGCGGCGGGGAGACGTGGTGACGCTGGCGGCGCGCTGGCGCTGGCTGCTGGCGGGCCTGGTCCTGCTGGCCGTGGCGGCCCTGCTGCGCCTGGGGCCCCTGGCCCCGCGCGGCCCGGACGCCGACCGCGACGGTCTGCTGGACCGGCGCCTGGGCGAGCAGGGCCGGCCCTGGACGGGCGACCTGCCGGAAATCCGCGCCGGGCGGCGGTTCGTGCGCGTGCTCGTCCGCTACGCGCACCCCGACTTCTATGTGGACGGCGGCGAGCTGCGCGGGCTGGAATACGAGATGATGCGGGCCTTCGAGGCGCATCTCAACGCCCGGGCCGCGCGGGTGCAGGACAAGCTGGCCCTGGTCTTCGTGCCCCTGGAGCGCGGGGAGCTGCTGGCGGGCCTGACCCAGGGCCGGGGCGACGTGGTGGCCGCCGGGCTGCCCGTGCCCGAGGACCCCGGGGAGGGCGTGGCCTACAGCCGCCCCTACATGGAGGGGGTGTCCCTGGTGGTGGTCGAGGGCCCGCAGGCCGCACCCCTGGCCGGGCTGGACGATCTGGCCGGGCGGGTGGCCTGCGTGGAGGCGGACGGCGCGGCGGGCCCGGCCCTGGCCAGCCTGGGCCGCGCCCTGGAGGCCCGGGGCCTGGCCGGGGTGCGCGTGCGCCGGGCCGAGCCTTACATGGGCGCGGGCGACGTGCTGGAACTGGTCCATGCCGGGGCCTGGCCCCGGGCGGTGGTGGAGCTGCACCTCGCGCGGCTCTGGGCCGAAGCGCTTCCCGGGCTGCGGGTGCGCGAGGACCTGCCCGTGGGCCGGAACCTGACCCTGGGCTGGGCCGTGCGCGACTCCAGCCCGGAGCTGCTGCGGGCCCTGAATGCTTTCGCGGCCACGGTGCGCCAGGGTTCGCTGCTGGGCAACGTGCTGCGCCAGCGCTATCTGGCTCCCGGGGCCGGGCCGGGCCCGCGCCCGGGCGAAGAGGACCTGGGGCGCCTGAGCGACCTGACGCCGCACCTGCGGCGCGCCGCCGAGGCGCACGGCTTCGACTGGCTGCGCCTGGCGGCCCTGGCCTACCAGGAATCGCGCCTGCGCCAGGACAAGACCAGCCCGGCGGGGGCCGTGGGGGTGATGCAGGTCCTGCCGTCCACGGCCCGGGCCACGGGCGCCGCAGCGGACATCGCCACCCCCGAGGGCAACATCCTGGCCGGGACGGCCTACCTGGCGCACCTGCGCGACGAGGTCTTCGCCGAGCCCGGGCTGGAGGACGCCGCGCGCATGGACTTCGTCCTGGCTGCCTACAACGCGGGGCCCACGCGCATCCAGGACCTGCGCCGCCAGGCCCCGGACCACGGGCTGGACCCCGACCGCTGGTTCGGCGCCGTGGAGCACCTCGCCGCCCGGACCATCGGCCGCGAAACCGTGGACTACGTGCTGGGGGTCAACAAGAACTACTTCATCCTGGCCGGGCTGGCCGAGCACATGTCGCGGCGCGAGGAGCGCCGCTAGCTGCGGGCGGCCCTCCGCCTCCCCCGCCGGGAAGGCCGGATGCGGCGGGGCATGGCGCCAGACCCGTTTCGGGCGCCGCCCGGCCGGGCCATGCCCAGGCCGGTCGGTCGCTCCGAGGAGCCCCGGCAGCCCTGCCGCGCATCGCTCAAACCCTTGCCCCCAGCCCTTCCTTCCGCCCGCTGCGCAGCCTTCGAGGGCGCATGGTTGCGCGCTCCGCACGGGTTTTCCCGTCCGCTGGCCGGGGCGGGCCCTGGCGGGGGTGGGCCCGCTCCGGCTAGGCGCAGCCCGGGGCGCAGGGCATGACCACGTAGCGCACCATGCCGTCCGGCGGCGGGGTCAGGGCGGCGGGGTCCACGGGCTGGCCGTCCAGCCGCGCCGCTCGGGTGTCGGCCCACAGCCCGGGGGCCTGGGCCACGCGCGCCCAGCCCGCGCCGTCCAGGCCGATGCCGCGCGGCAGGAACAGGTGCCCGGTCTCCGGAGCCAGGAAATTGAGCAGCTTGACCTGGATCACGGCCTGCCCGTCGCCTTGGCCGGGGGCGGTTTCGTGGTAGGTGATGTCCGTGCGGTAGGTGGCGATGAGATTGTCGCGGCCCATGGTGATGCCCGCCACGCCCGGCAGCATGGTGGACAGGGTCATCTGCGCACCGTGGCCCACGTGGGCGCTGTCGATGTCGTCCACGGGCCTGCCGCCCAGGAACACGGTGCGCACCCGGTTCTCCACGTAGTCGGGGTCCATGCCCAGGTCGCGCACCAGCAGCTCGCGCACCGTGAGCCCGCCGGGGATGCGGAAGCAGAAGCCCGCGTGCAGGGCCATGCGCCAGCGGCGTGCGGCCTCGCGGGGCTGGTCGAGGACGAGTTCCTGGCAGGGGGCGTCTGGGGGCAGGCTGGTCATGGGGGGTCCTTGCACTCCGTGGCGGTCATTTCATGTATGATGAAGTAAGAAACAGTAAGAAACGGTTATTTTCGGTATAGAACGGCTGTCATATCAATAAAAATTCATGTTGTTCTCTTTGACAATGGCCGCCCATGGGCCTAGACGGTAAGGTGTATCGGTCAACAGTGCAATACCAACGATGGTCCATCAGTCCAGGAGGATACGCTCATGAAGCTGCTGCGCATCGACACGGCCAAGCGCACGTGGAAGTTCGAGGAAATGGGTGCCTACGCGGGCCTGGGGGGGCGCGCCCTGACCTCGCGCATCGTCAACACCGAGGTGCCCGCCGACAGCCACCCCCTGTCCGGCGAGAACAAGCTGGTCATCGCCCCGGGCATCCTGACCGGCACCCTGGCCGCCAACTCCGGGCGCATCTCCGTGGGCGCCAAGTCCCCGCTCACCGGCGGCATCAAGGAGTCCAACTCCGGCGGCCTGGTGTCCCAGAAGCTGGCCAAGCTGGGCATCGGCGGCGTGGTGCTCGAGGGCAAGCCCGCCGCGGACGCGCCCTTCATGATCGTCAAGATCGACAAGGACGGCGTGAGCATCACCGACGCCCCCGGCGACGTGCTCACCGACAACTACGCCTACGCCGCCGCCCTGGACGCCCAGTTCGGCGGCAAGGCCTGCGTGGCCCTGGCCGGGCCCGCCGCCTGCCAGTGCCTCAAGGCCTCCACCATCCAGTTCACCGACCCCGAGGGCCGGCCCGCGCGTTCCGCCGGGCGCGGCGGCCTGGGCGCCGTGATGGGCTCCAAGAAGGTCAAGGCCATCGTTTTCGACGACAAGGGCGCCCCGGGCGTGGAATACGCCGACAAGGAGGCCTTCAAGGCCGCCAGCAAGAAGTGGGTGGACATCCTGCGCAACCACCCCGTGACCTCCCAGGGCCTGCCCACCTACGGCACCGCCGTGCTGGTCAACGTGCTCAACGAGGCAGGCGGCCTGCCCACCAAGAACTTCCGCTTCGGCTCCTTCGAGCACGCGGCGGACATCTCCGGCGAGAAGATGCACGAGGTGATCACCGCGCGCGGCGGCAAGACCACCGAGGGCTGCCACCCCGGCTGCATCATCCAGTGCTCCCAGTGCTACCTCGACGCCAAGGGCCAGTACCTCACCTCGGGCTTCGAGTACGAGACCCTGTGGGCCATGGGCGCCGCCACGCTGATCCACGACCTGGACATCATTGCCCAGATGGACCGCGTGTGCGACGAGAAGGGCATCGACACCATCGAGATGGGCAACACCATCGCCGTGGCCATGGAAGGCGGGCTCATCCCCTGGGGTGACGGCCCGGCGGCCCTGGCCCTGCTCAAGAAGGTCGGCACCGCCGACCCCATGGGCCGGATCATCGGCAACGGCGTGGTCTTCACCGGCGACGCCCTGGGCGTGGACCGGCTGCCCGTGGTCAAGAACCAGTCCATGCCCGCCTACGACCCGCGCGCGGTCAAGGGCGTCGGCGTGACCTACGCCACCTCCCCCATGGGCGCCGACCATACCGCCGGCTACGCCGTGGCCCAGAACATCCTCAAGGTCGGCGGGGACATTCCGCCCCACGGCAAGCAGGGCCAGGTGGAAGTGTCCAAGGCCCTGCAGATCGCCACCGCCGCCGTGGATTCGGCAGGCTTCTGCCTGTTCGTGGCCTTCGCCGTGCTCGACAGCGCCGAGGCCCTGGACGTGGTGGCCGACATGCTCACCGCCCGCTTCGGCCAGAAGTTCACCGTGGCCGACATCCTGGGCCTGGGCGAGGCCGTGCTGAAGGACGAGCTGGCCTTCAACGCCCGCGCGGGCTTCACCAAGAAGGACGACAACCTGCCGCGTTGGATGCGCGAGGCCCTGCCGCCGCACAACGTGGTCTGGGACTTCACCGAGGACGAACTCCAGGGCGCCAAGGTGGGCTGAGGCCCGGCGCGATGCCGTCTGTTCCGGCCCCCGTCGCGTCAGCGGCGGGGGCCGTTTCCTTGCCGGGGCCAGCCCCGGGCTTTACAAGCGCAAGGATTGGGGCTAAGGCTGCCCTTTTGGTTCCCTTGTCCGAACAACACCCGATTTCTGGAGGTAGAGCATAATGGCCCACAAGAAGCATGAGCGCAAGAAGGAGCTGGACCGCCGCCGCAAGCGCAAGAAGGAAGCCAGCAAGGAGCGCGTCCGCCAGGCCAAGGCCGCTGCGGGCAAGTAGTTTTTTTCCGGCCCCTGGCCGGGGCGGTCCGTCCGGGGTGCGGGGCGGCCCGCCGCCGGGAAATCCCCGGCCTGAAAGGTTTCGCGCCTGTTGACAGCCTTGTGCGGCATGCTTATCCGCCAACCCGGAAACTGCCGCAGAAGGGGTGATAGCAATGCCGATCTACGAGTACCGCTGCAACGACTGCGAACAGATCTTCGAGGAGTGGCAACGCAGCCACACCGAGGAGACCGTGCCCTGCCCGGTGTGCGGGAGCGAATCCCATCGCATCATTTCCAATACGTCCTTCGTGCTCAAGGGCACGGGCTGGTACGTCACGGACTATGCCAAGGGCCGCTCGAGCCACGGCAGCGCCAAGACCGATGCCGCCAATGCTGGCGGCAACGGCAACGGCAGCGGCGATGCCCCGGCCCTGGCCAAGGACGGAGCCGCGCAGGCCACGCCGCCCAAGGCGGAGGCCAAGGCCGCCAAGCCGGACGGAGCCGCCGCGCAGCCGTAGCGGCAAAAGGGCAGCCACGGCTGCCTTTTTTTTGGACGCCGGGCCCCGCAGGCCCGGCCCACCCCAACCGCATCCCTGGAACGCCCCCATGATCGACCGCTACACCCGCCCCGAGATGGGCAGCCTGTGGACCCAGGAAAACCGCTTCCGGGTCTGGCTGGAAGTGGAACTGGCCGTGTGCGAGGCCTGGAACCGCCTGGGCGTCATCGCCGAAGCCGACATGGCCACGATCCGCGCCAAGGCCGACTTCGACCTGCCGCGCATCCTGGAGATCGAGGAGCAGACCCGCCACGACGTCATCGCCTTCCTCACGGCGGTGGAGGAGAAGGTCGGCCCCGCCGCGCGCTTCATCCACCTGGGCTGCACGTCCTCGGACATCGTGGACACGGCCAACGCCGTACTGCTGGACCGCGCCGGGCGCATCATCGCCCGCAGCCTGGACGAGCTGCTGGCCGTGCTCAGGGACATGGCCCACCAGCACAAGGGCCTGCTGTGCATGGGCCGCACCCACGGCATCCACGCCGAGCCCACCAGCTACGGCCTGAAGCTGGCCGGGTTCTACGCCGAGATGCGCCGCCACCAGGAGCGCTTTGCCGCCGCCTGGCAGGGCGTGCGCGTGGGCAAGATTTCCGGGGCCGTGGGCACCTACGCCCACCTGAACCCCGAGGTGGAACGCCTGGCCTGCGAAATCCTGGGCCTGGGGGTGGACCCCATCTCCACCCAGATCATCCAGCGCGACCGCCACGCGGCGTTCTTCACCGCCCTGGCGCTGCTGGCCGGGGGCGTGGAGCGGCTGTGCGTGGAGCTGCGCCACCTGCAGCGCACCGAGGTGCTGGAGGTGGAGGAGGGCTTCGCCAAGGGCCAGAAGGGCTCCAGCGCCATGCCCCACAAGCGCAACCCCATCTCCGCCGAAAACCTGACGGGCCTGTCGCGCCTGCTGCGCACCAACGCCCTGGCGGCCATGGAGAACCAGGCCCTGTGGCACGAGCGCGACATCAGCCACAGCTCCGTGGAGCGCGTGATCATGCCCGACAGCACCATCCTGGCCGACTACGTGCTGTCCAGGCTGACCGGCGTGCTGCGGCGGCTGCGGGTCATCCCGGCCAACATCGAGCGCAACCTCAAGGGCTCCTACGGGCTGTTCTACTCCCAGCGGGTGCTCATGGCCCTGCTGGAGGAAACCGGCCTTGGCCGCCAGGAGGCCTACGAGATCGTGCAGCGGGTGGCCATGCGCTGCTGGGAGCAGGGCCTGCAGTTCCCCGAGCAGGCCCGCGCCGACGCGGACATCGCCCGGCTGCTGCCCCCCGGGAAACTGGACGAGGTCTTCGACTCCGGGTATTACCTGCGGCACGAGGACATGATCTTCAACCGCGTCTTCGGGAGCTGACATGCAGCAGATTCGGCGCGACCTGGCCCGGCTCCTCAAGGAAAAGTCCTACCGGGAAGGCGATTTCACCCTGACCTCGGGCCGCAAGAGCGACTACTATTTCGACTGCAAGCAGACGGCCTTGCACCCCCAGGGCGCCTGGCTGCTGGGGCGGTTGTTCCTTGAACTTCTCAAAGATTATGCTATCAAAGGCGTAGGGGGCATGACCCTGGGCGCGGACCCGCTGGTCAGCGCCGTGACGGTGGTCTCCTACACCGAGGGCCGCCCCCTGCCCGGGTTCATCGTGCGCAAGCAGCCCAAGGGCCACGGCACCAACCAGTACCTCGAAGGCATGGCCAACTTCGCCCCCGGCGACAAGGTCGTGCTGCTGGAAGACGTGGTGACCACCGGGGGCACGTTGCAGAAGGCCCTGGAGCGCGTGCGCGCCGAGGGGCTGGAGGTGGTCGGCGTGCTGTGCGTGCTCGACCGCGAGGAGGGCGGGCGCGAAAACCTGGCCCGGGCCGGATACGAGCTGACGTCCATCTTCACCAGGAGTGAACTGCTCCATGCGGCTGCCGACTAGAATCGTCCTGGCCCTGGCGCTGGCCCTGGCCCTCGCGGCCCCGGCCTGCCAGACGGCCACGCGCGACGCGGCCACCCTGCTGTGGCCCGACATGACCGACCCCTACATGCAGACCACCCGGCGCTGGACGCGCTCGGGCGCCGTCTACGACGGGGTGAACCTGGCCTTTTCCGCCGCGGCGACCCTCAAGGCCGAGGACTGGCGCCGGGCCTTCGTGGACAAATACGCCGAGCTGTACGGTCAGACCGGGGACGAGGCGGCCCGCGCCCTCGCGGGGCAGCAGGTGGCCGCGCAGCAGGGGCTGGAGATCGTCCTGGCCCTGGCCGCGCCCGGCGGCGGGGCCGACAGGCTGTCTTTGCGCAACGAACGCTTCAAGGTGTTTGCACTCTCCGGGGCAAATACGCTATACCCCCAGGAAATCAGGCCCATGGAGCGGGATTTCTGGCCTGCCGAGAAGCTGACGGCATTTTTCCCGTATGCCACGCGCTGGCGCAGCTTCTACACGGTGCGGTTCCAGGACGTGCCCGAGGGGCCGCTGGCTTTGGTGGTCGCCGGCCCTGCCGGACGAATCGAATTCACCTGGGTGACTTCCAAGTAGGGGCGTCGTGAGAAGGCTCTGTATCCTCGCTGCTCTGTCGGCCTGCCTGCTCTGGGCGGGCCCGGCCACTGGTGAGGGGTGGAAGGCGAACATCGCCGGGCACCCCAGCCTGCCGCACAAGTTTCTCGCGGTGGACAAGGCGTCGCAAAAGCTGCACCTCTACGCCCGGCAGAGCCCGCTCAAGGAGCTGTCGAGCTACCCCTGCACCACCGGGCAGGGCAACGGCGACAAGCAGTCCATGGGCGACCTGCGCACCCCCGAGGGCGTGTACTTCGTCGAGGGGCGCATGACCCGGCCCCTGGACTGGGAAATGTACGGCAACCTCGCCTACCCCCTGAACTACCCCAACCCGGTGGACCGCCTCAAGGGCAAGACCGGGTACGGCATCTGGATCCATGGCCGGGGCAGGAACATCGTCCCGCGTGACACGCGCGGCTGCGTGGCCATGAATACGCCGGATCTCAAGGTCCTGGGCCAGTCCCTGGACCCGGGCACCCCGGTGGTCATCTCCAGCGAACTGGCCGTGCGCACCGACGCCGTGGCCGACGCCGGGGCCGCCCGCGATCTCGAAGAGGCCGTGACCCTGGTGAACAAATGGGCCCGGGCCTGGGAGACGGGCTCCGAGGAGTTCTTCTCCTACTACGACCCCAAGGCCTACTCCGAGGCGGGTGAAGGGGACTTCGAGCGCTTCAGGGCCCAGAAGCGCAGCCTGTTCGAGCGCTACGCCTGGATCCGCGTCCTGGCCCACGACGTGCGCGCCCTGGCCGGGCCGGATTACGTGGTCACCTATTTCCGGCAGTACTACCGCTCCCCGGCCCTGGTTTCCGAGGGCATCAGCCGCCTGTACTGGATGCGCGGGGCTGGCGGCGGGCTGCGCATCGTGGGCCGCGAGTGGGAGCGCACCGGCGTGACCCTGGACGGCGCCTACCTGGAGCGCTCCAGGGCCGAAATCGCCCCGGTCATCGACGCCTGGCGCAAGGCCTGGGAGCGCGCGGACCTGGCGGGCTACATGAAGCACTTCGCCCCCGGAGCCACCCAGGGCGAGCGCTCGGGCCACGCCATCCGCGAGCACAAGGCCCAGCTGTGGCCCGTGGCCACGCCCAAGCGCGTGGTCTTCGGCTCACAGCGCTACGCCCTGGCGCCCGAAGGCATCGAGGTGACCTTCAACCAGACCTACGCCGCCAAGGGCGGCTACGAGGACAAGGGCGTCAAGACCCTGCTCATGGTGCCCCACGGCGCGGGATGGAAGATCCTTCGCGAAGACTGGAGGCCCCTGTAGATGAGCAGCAAGGCCAAGTACAACGTCCTGATGATGCGCGACAACACTCCCGTGCGCCGCTACCGGGTGGCCCCGGTGTGGCTCAAGCTGGGGCTGTATTTCCTGCTGGTGCTCATGGCCGTGGCGGGAGCGGGCGGGTACTTCGGTCTGGCCTTCTGGCGGGAGAACCAGGCCCTGCACGAGGAGCACACCGCCGTGATGCGCGAGCTGCGCGAGGCGCACATCGAGCTGGAGCGCCTGAAGAACATCGAGCAGATCCTCAAGTCCAACGCCGCCAAGGAGGCCGCAGAGCCCGGCGCCGGGGGCCAGGGTGCCGCCAAGGCGCCCCCCGCGCCGCCCCAGCCCCCGGTGGACCTCACGCGGATCTTCACCCGCACCGACCTGCAGCAGGTGCGTGTGGACAACATGCAGGCGCGCATCAACGGCGAGCGCCACATCCAGGTGGTCTTCAACCTGAACAACCTGCAGACCGAGGACGCCATCGCCGGCGTCGCCTCCCTGGTCGTCGTGGCCAACGACGGCAAGGACAAGCAGCCGCAATTGAACGAAAGCGACCTCATCTTCCAGATCCAGCGTTTCAAGCAGATTTCCACCTCCTTCGGGCTGCCCGCCGGGCTGACCCGGGGCGAGGTCTTTGGCCTGCGTCTGGTCATCAAGAATAACGAAGGGCAGGTTATCTTCAGTGACGTCTATCCGTTGGCGCGGATTCTGTCTTAGCCTGCTGGCGGCCCTGGCCCTGATGGCCCTGGCCGCGCCTGCCCTGGCCACGGAACTGCCCCCCCGCTTCACGTTCTTCGCCGGAACCCAGTATCCGCTGGACGTGCATTTCCTGCGCGGCAAGGAGCCCGGGCCCACGGTCATGGTCCAGGGCGGTATCCAGGGCGACGAGGTCTCCGGCTACCTGGCGGCCCAGATCCTGACCCGCGCCCAGGTGCGCAAGGGCAACCTGATCGTCATCCCCCGGGCCAACGTGCCCACGGTGCTGGCCAAGAAGCGCCAGATCAACGTGGACCTCAACCGCCGCTTCGACCAGGACTACAACACCTTCTTCGAGGACCGCCTGGCCCGGGCCATCCGCTTCCTGCTGCGCCGCTCCGACGCCTTCATCCACCTGCACGAGGGCTCGGGCTTCTACCACCCGACCTACGTGGACGGCCTGCGCAACCCGGGCCGCTACGGCCAGTCCATCATCATCGACACCCCGCTGTACGGCGGACGCATCAACCTGGCCCAGGTGGCCACCTCGGTGCTTGACGAACTCAACACGTCCATCGTTCCGGCCTGGCAGTTCAAGCTCTTCAACACCGATACCTTTTCCACCCGGACCGCGCACCCCGAGCAGCGCAAGTCGCTGACCTACCACGCCCTGTCCGAGGCGGGCATCCCGGCCCTGGCCATCGAGGTCAGCAAGAACATCAGCCAGCTGGGCTGGAAGGTTCGCCAGCAGGTGCGCGCCACCTGCCTGATCCTGGCTCAGTACGGGGTCGAGGTCGAGGTGCCCGACTTCAACGAGCAGGACGTGGAACGCGCGCAGGCTCTGTCGGTGGTGGTCAACGGCCAGCCCCTGCCCCCGGGGGGTGAGATCGTCCTGGCCCTGGGTCCGGGCAGCCGCATCGAGGCCAGCGCCGTGCGCGGGGCCTCGCTGTGCGACGCCGTCCCCGCCGTGGTCGCCCCCGACCGGCCCGACCAGAACCTCGTGGTCGCGCCGCGCCTGGCCCTGAACCGCATTCCCCGGCTGGACGTGCTGGCCGACGGCGACCGGGTGGGCAGCGTGCGCGTGGACTGGAACGAGGCTGGCGGCCCTAAGGCCTCAGGCGGGGTGCTGTTCGCCTGCTGGATCAACGGGGAGCTGCGCTTCGTGCCCGAGGGCGGCACCCTGGACGCCCTGGAGGGCGACCAGCTCCTGCTGGAGGGAGTCTGGGGCGCCACCGGGCCCGAGGGCGAGGTGCTCAACCTCAAGGGCTACGTGAGCCAGCCCCTGGGCAACGACGGCCAGGACGCCGGGCAGGAGATCATCCTCGACACCGGGGCCTTCATCGGGCGGTATCTGGAAAAGGCCGGAGGCGGGGGCGTGCTGTGCCGCGTGGTCCGCGAAACGCCCGGCATGCGCCGCTCCGAATTCGCGCTGCGGGTCCTGCCGCGCGAGATCCACGCCCTGCGCCTGGACGGGCCGTCCGGCGAGGTGGTGGTGCCCTGGCTGGCCGGGGGCAGCGTGACCCTGCCCCCGGGCCGCTACCGGCTGGCCGACGTGTGGAGCAACGGCCCGCGCGACAAGCTGCTGGCCACCACGGGCAACGACCTGGCCCCGTGGGCTTCCGGCTTCGAACTGCGCCCGGGCGACAACCTGCCCCTGACCATGCGCCAGGCCACCACCTTCCTGCCCCTGGGCAGCATGACCCTGGCCGCCGGTTCGCTCTAGCCGCGCCCCCTCGTCCCGGCAGGCGGAAGCCTGGGGGCGGTGCGCGTATCCCCTGGGTGGATTTGCCTCCGGCGGATCAAGGGGCACGCCCCTTGAGCATCCCGCATTGGGAGGGCGTGGCGGCGCGCCGCCACGCCCTCCCCGAATGGGATTCTTAAGGGCCCACGGCCCTTAAGCCGCCGGAGGCTTATCCGCCCCCAGGAGCGCGCACCGTCCCCGGGCGTGCACACACCTAGCGCGGCGCCAGGGGCAGCCGGGGGCCCAGGTCGATGCCCCGGGCCGTGACCAGGCCCAGGTACGGCCAGATCTCCACGCCTGCGTCCACGGCCTGCCAGAACAGGGCGGCGTAGTCGGGGTCCACGTAGTCGGCCGGGCCGAAGCAGGCGCAGTCGGCGCGCTGCACCAGGCAGAACAGGGCCACACGCACGCCCCGGCCCGCCAGGGCCGTCAGCTCGCGCAGGTGCTTTTGCCCGCGCAGGGTCGGCGCGTCGGGAAAGGCCGCCACGCCGTCCTCCACCAGGGTCACGTTCTTGGCTTCCACGTAGAGGGTGCCCGCCGGGCCGTCCAGGCGCGCGTCCAGGCGCGAGTCGCCCACTGCGGCCTCGGGGCGGAAGGTCGTGTAGCCCCGGGTGCCGGGCAGGCGTCCGGCCAGGTGCGCGGCGCGCAGCAGGCGGTTGGGGGTCAGGGTGTTCACGCCCACGCGCACGCCGTGGAAATCCATGGTTTCCAGGGTCCACTTGAGCTTGCGCCCGGCTCCGGGCGCCGGGGAGAGCAGCACCTGCGCCCCGGGCCGCAGCAGCCCGAGCATGGACCCGGAGTTGTTGGTGTGCGTCCAGAGCGTGGCGCCCCCTGGCGCCCGGGCCTCGACGCTGAAGCGCTTGACCCGGCGCACGAAGGCCGCCTCCCGGCAGCCCGCAGGGAAGGGCAGCAGCGGTGCGTTCACTGCGCCGCCGATCCGCCGGGGCCCAGGGACCGGGGCAGTTCCACATGGAACACCGTGCCCGCGCCCGGCTCGGAGGTGAAGCCCACCTCGCCGCGCAGGCAGTTCTCCGTGAGCAGGCGCACGCCGTAGGTGCCCAGGCCGCGCCCGGGGCCCTTGGTGGAGAAGAAGCGCTGGAAGACCTGGTCGCGCACCTCGGCGGGCATCACGGCCTCGTTGGCCACGAAAAAGCGCACCCCGTGGTCCGTGGCGGTGTGGCCGACGGTCACCGTGCCGCCCTGGGGCGAGGCCTCCACGGCGTTCTTGACGAGGTTTTCCAGCACGCGCACCAGGATGCGTTTGTCGGTGTGCAGCGCGGTCTGCGGGCCCGGGGCGCAGGCCAGCATCACGCCCTGCTGGCGGGCCTGGGCCTCGAAGAGCCGGGCCAGGGCCGCGCAGGCCGCGCCGGGGTCCACGGGCCCGGGGTGCAGCTCCAGTTCGGACTTTTCGGCGTCGAGCAGCATGCGGTAGGCGCGGATTTCGTGCTCCAGGTGTCCGGCGCGCTCCAGGACCATGCCCGCCAACTCGTGCGGCTCGCCCTCGGTCTCCTCGTGCAGCAGCCCGGCGGCGCCGACGATGCCGTTGAGGGCGTTGAGGGCGTCGTGCAGGAACAGGCCTTCCATGATCTCGCTGGCGTGCCGGTCGCGCACGTCCTGCAGGTAGAGCAGCAGGAAGGGCCGGCCCGCGAAGTCCATGGCCACGGCGCGCGCGGTGACGGTCACGGCGGCGAGGCGGCCCTTGCGGCGCAGGAGCATCCGGCCTTCGTCCTCGGCCACAGCGCCTGCGGCCGCGTCGCGCAGGCTCCGGAGTACGCCGCACTGCACGCAGGCCCGGGTCGCGCCGCAGCCGTGGGCGGCTTCGACGGAATGCACGCAGCTGAACAGCTCGCCGGGGCGCTGCCCCAGCGCGGCGGCCATGGCCATGGGCTGGTCCTGCGTCCCGGCGTAGCCCAGCAGGCTGCGGCTGGCATGGACCACCTGGCGCCTGGCGTCGAGCACCAGGACCATGGCCGGGACGGTTTCCAGCAGCCCAAGGTCGCAGTGGGCCTCGAGGTGCGCGCGCAGGCGCAGGATCTCGTCGCGCGGGGCGCGCTCGGCTATGGGGGACAGCGGCAGGGATGCTGGCTGGAACATGGGCGGCGGATCCGGCGTTGGGGTAGGGGGGCCCAAACGGTACGGCAAAGCGCCGGGAACTGCAACACCCTGCGCCCCGGCGGGCACGGGCCATTTACCTTCGGCGGGAATTACCCTAAGAGGGACGCATCGGACGGCGGGCGGGCGCACCGCGCCCCCGGGCCCTGTCACCCACCCCCCACCCCCTGCGAGAGCGGACATGCAGATCGCCAAGAAACTCCAGAACGTGAAGCCCTCGGCAACCCTGGCCATTTCGGCCAAGGCCATGGACCTGCGCGCCCAGGGCCGCAGCATCGTCAGCCTTTCCGTGGGCGAGCCGGACTTCGGTACCCCCGCGCACATCCGCGAGGCCGCCAAGGCCGCCCTGGACGCGGGCTTCACCCGCTATACCCAGGTGCCGGGCATCCCCGAGCTGCGCGAGGCCGTGGCGGGCTATTTCAACGGCCATTACGGCACCAGCGCCGCCATGGAAGCCACCATGGTCACCAACGGCGGCAAGCAGGCGCTGTACAACGTCATACAGGCCCTGCTCAACCCCGGCGACCAGGTGCTCATTCCCGGGCCCTACTGGGTGAGCTATCCGGCCATGGTCCAGCTGGCCGACGCCGAGCCGGTGGTGGTGCCTTCGGGCGCGGAGCAGGGCTTCAAGATCACCCCGGCCGACCTGGACGCCGCCAGGACGCCGCGCACGCGCATGCTGCTGCTCAACTCGCCCTCCAACCCCACGGGCGTGCACTACAGCGCCGCCGAGCTGACGGCCCTGGCCGAGTGGGCCGTGGCCCGCGACGTGTTCATCGTCTCCGACGAGATCTACGACCGGCTGGTCTACGCCCCGGCCCGGCCCGTGAGCCTGGCGCCCTTCTGGGAGCGCCACCCCGAGCATGTGGCCGTGGTCAACGGCTTGTCCAAGAGCTTTGCCATGACCGGCTGGCGCGTGGGCTTCGTCCTGGCCCATCCGGACCTCGTCAAGGCCATGAGCAAGATCCAGGGCCAGAGCACCTCCAACATCTGCTCCATCGCCCAGAAGGCCGCCGTGGCCGCGCTGACCGGGCCCACGGATTTCATGGACACCATGTGCGAGGCCTTCGCCCGCAGGCGCGAGCTGGCCCACGGCATCGTGTCGTCCTGGCCCGGGGTGGTCTGCCCGCGGCCCGACGGGGCGTTCTACGTGTTCCCCGACGTGAGCGCGCTGTACACCGAGCGCATGCCCGACTCCACGGCCATGTGCACCGTGCTGCTCGAGGAGGCCGGGGTGGCCGCCGTGCCGGGCGCGGCCTTTGGCGACGACCGCTGCGTGCGTTTTTCCTACGCCCTGGACGACAGGACTCTGACCGAGGCCCTGGACAAGGTCGCCGGGGTCATCGTGCCCTAGGCGCCCGGGAGGCCGCCCCCGCCCATGAATCAGACACCACCCTCCACTGCGGACGCCGCCCGCCCCTTCAAGCTGGCCAGGTTCCTTTCGTGGGGCTCGCTGGTGCTGATCATGGCCACCAGCATCCTGATGTCGGTGATCCTGGCCAATTCGGCGCGCGAGACGCTGCTGGCCAAGCAGCGCGAGTTCGCCCTGCTGCTGGCCGAGAACCTGAACCACCAGATCTACCAGCGCTACACCGTGCCCACGCTCATGGCCTTCGGGCGCATCGAGCTGCAGCGCGACGAGCAGTACCACCAGCTCGACAAGGTCATCAGCGAGACCATCCACGGCCAGCATGTGATGGAGCTGCGCATCTACGACCTGGACGGCATCGTGTCCTACTCCACGGACCCGGAGCAGGCCGGCGACGAGGACCTGGCCAGCGATGCGGTGAAGCAGGCCGCCAAGGTTCTGGTGCACAACTTCGAGATCGTCACCAACGTCTCGCCCTGGCGGGCGATGATCCATTTCGACCTGGACCCCGCGAGCGTGGTCATGCGCACGGTCTATCCCCTGAAGACCGAGCGCAGCCTGTACCCCGGCGGGCCCAGCGGCCAGCCCATGGGCATCCTGGAGTTCTCCCAGGACATCACCGACGACTACCGCGCGGCCATCAACTTCCAGTGGCTGATCATCGCCATCTCCTTCACCTCGTCGTTCTTCCTGTTCCTGCTGCTGTTGCTGTTCATCCGCAAGGCCGACACCATGAACCGCCAGCGCATGCAGCGTACCCAGAAGCTGGAACGCGAGCTGCTCCAGGCCGAGAAGCTGGCCAGCATGGGCCGCGTGGTGGCGGGCATCGCCCACGAGATCCGCAACCCCCTGGGCATCATCCAGTCCAGCGCCGAGATGCTGCTCAAGAAGGCCCGCGCCGAGGACAGCCCCCGCGTGACCCTGCTCCAGGTCATGTTCGACGAGATCCGCCGCCTGTCGCAGACGGTCAACGACTTCCTGGACTACGCCCGGCCCAAGAAGCCGCGCCGCGAGGACGTGGACCTGGCCCTGCTGCTGGACCAGGCCTGCACCTTCCTGGAGCACGAGTTCAACGGCAAAAGCGTGACCCTGGCCAAGGACTATCCTGCGGACCTGCACGTCAAGGGCGACAAGGACCTGCTCTACCGCGCGCTGTACAACATCATGGTCAACGCCATGCAGGCCATGGACGGCGGAGGCACCCTGACCATCCAGGGCCGGGCCGAGGGCGGCGGCGCCCGCCTGCGCTTCATCGACACGGGCCCGGGCTTCGGCCAGGAGGTGGTCGCCCGGCTGGCCGACCCGTTCTTCACCACCAAGGACAACGGCACCGGGCTGGGCCTGGCCATCGTGGCCAACATCCTGACCAGCCACGGGGCCGGGCTCGATTTCGCCAACGCCCCGGACGGCGGCGCGCAGGTCACCATCACCTTCCCCGCCGACGAGGAGACGCCCCATGCCGAGTAACATCCTGGTCCTGGACGACGAGCGCAACTACCTGCTCATCCTCGACGCCCTGCTGTCCGACGCCGGGTACTCCGTCACCGCCCTGCACGATCCCGAGCTTGGCCTGGCCTACCTGGAGGAATCCGAGGTGGACGTGGTCATCACGGACATGAAGATGCCCAAGCTCACGGGGCAGGACGTGCTGGAGCACGTCCACGCCAACTATCCGCACATCCCGGTGCTGATCATGACCGCCTTCGGCAGCATCGAATCCGCCGTGGAGGCCATGCGCCTGGGCGCCTTCGACTACATCACCAAGCCCTTCTCCAACGAGCAGTTGCTGCTGTCGCTGTCCAAGGCCGTGGAAATGGCGCGCATGCGCCGCCAGTACCGTCTGTTGAGCGAGAACCTGGAGGAACGCTACGGCCTGCACAATATCATCGGGCGCTCCAAGGCCATGCGGACGGTGCTGGAGATGGTGGACAAGGCCGCGCCCAGCCGCTCCACGGTGCTCATCCAGGGCGAGTCGGGCACGGGCAAGGAGCTGGTGGCCCGGGCCATCCATTTTGCCTCGCCGCGCAAGGACGCACCCTTCGTCTCGGTGAACTGCATGGCCCTGAGCCCGGGGGTGCTGGAGTCCGAGCTGTTCGGCCACGAGAAGGGTTCCTTCACCGGGGCCGTGGCCAGCCGCCGGGGCCGCTTCGAGCTGGCCGCCGGGGGCACGCTGTTTTTGGACGAGATCGGCGAGCTGGGCCCCGACATCCAGGTCAAGCTGCTGCGCGTGCTCCAGGAGCGGCGCTTCGAGCGCGTGGGCGGCACCAAGGAGGTGGAGGTGGACATCCGCATCGTCGCCGCCACCAACGTGGACCTGCGCGCCGCCGTGGACCGGGGCGATTTCCGCGAAGACCTTTTCTACCGCCTGAACGTGGTGGCCATCCAGATGCCGCCCCTGCGCGAGCGCCGCGAGGACATCCCCCTGCTGGCCGCCCATTTCCTGGACAAGTACGTGCGCGAGAACCACAGCCGCATCACCGGGTTCTCCCCCGAGGCCCTGGACTACCTGAACGGCTACGACTGGCCCGGCAACGTCCGCCAGCTCCAGAACGTCATCGAGCGCTGCACCGTGCTGGCCGCAGGCACGACCATCGGCGTGGACGACCTGCCCCCCGAGGTGCGCGACGAGGAGTCGCAGTTCAAGTCCGCCGTGGACCTCTTGCCCGCGCGCCTGAACCTGGCCGACACCCTGGAAAAGATCGAGGCCGCCCTGTTGCGCCGCGCCCTGGCGCGCAACGACTTCGTCAAGGTCAAGGCCGCCGAGGCCCTGGGCCTCTCCAAGTCGCTGCTCCAGTACAAGCTCAAAAAGTACGACCTGTAGCCCGAATGCGGCTCCTGGCCGTTGCCTCGGGCGGAGGCGCGTGATAGGCTGGCAGATATCCCCGGCGCCGGGCCGGGGGCAACGCCGCGAGTTCCGGAGACCATGGACAACGACCTGCTGCAACGTCTGCTGCGCACGGACTGCGATCTCACGCGGCCCATCCCCCCTGGCGCGGTCTTCGGCACCCTGGGCTCCGAGGAGGACCTGCGCGCCGCCGAAGGCCTGGCCGAGATGGCCTATCCGCCCGTGTCCACCCGCCACGAGGGCTGCGAGTTCGACCCCGCCACCCGCGAACTGCGCGCCCGGGTCTGGGGCAAGGCCTACCTGGCCGAAGACGGGGTCTACCTGGCCCCCACCTGGAACATCTCCGAAGACCGGATGCTCCTGACCCTGGAGGTGGATCAGCTGGACTGCATGGGCCAGGAGATCAGCGTGGAACGGCTGATGGAGGGCATGCCCAAGGCCCTGGCCGGGCTGGAGCTGGACCCGCAGCCCCTGGCCGAGGCCCTGGAGCAGGCCCGCCGCACGGGGAGCTACGTGTTCGTGGCCCTTTTGCGCGGGCTGTTTCCCGAGCCGGGCATCGACGGCCACCTGGACCTGCTGCTGCGCGAGGAGCAGCGCGTCGGCACCCTGCGCGAGGACGGGTCCATGGACTACCGCGAGCGCGGCGGCTTGCACTTCGTGAGCCCGGGTGACCCGCTGGCCGAGCTGCATCCGCCTCTGCCCGGCACCCCGGGCTTCGACATCTTCGGCGAGACCGTGACCCCGCGCGAGCCCAAAGAGGCCAAGGTGCGCATCGGCAAGAACGTGGTCGCCGCCCCGGGCCCCGAGGGCGTGACTGTGTTCAGCGCCGCGGCCAAGGGCGTGTTCCACTTCCGCAACAACACCCTGGAAGTCTCCGAGCTGCTGGAGATCAACGGCGACGTGGACCTGGGCACGGGCAATATCCGCGCCCAGCACGGCGGGGTGCACGTCAAGGGCGCCGTGCGCAGCGGCTGCACCGTCGAGGCCCAGGGCGACGTCATCGTGGACGGGCTCATCGAGGAGGCCGACATCACGGCGGGCGGGCTGGTGGTCTCCGGCGGAGTGCTCATGAACGGGCGCAACCGCATCCGGGCGGAGGGCAACGTGGCCGCCAAGTTTTTCCAGAACGCCATCGTCGAGGCCGGGGGCGACGTGGTCGCGCAGCTGGAGATCTCGCACTGCCAGATCACTGCCGGGGGCGACGTGACCGTGCTCGGCCCCCGGGGCATGATCCGCGGCGGGCATGTCGTCAGCGGCGGCAACATCGTGGCCCAGACCCTGGGCAACGAGGCCCGCAGCGCGACCATCGTGGAAATCCGGCCCTCCAACAGCGAGGAGAAGGAGCTTATCGAACAGCGCGGCGGGCTGACCGAGGAGCTGGAGCGCATGGACGCCGCCCTGGGCGACGAGGACGCCATCGCCACCCTCATGGCCGCCCCGGAGGAGGACCGGCGCATCCTGGCCGAGCTGATCAAGGCGCGGGGCAAGCTTCAGGGCGAGGTCCGCGCCCTGGACGTGCGCATCCTCGAGCAGCGCCAGGTCCTGCGTGAGCGGCTGGCCGCGCTGCATGTGCGGGCCCTGCGGCGGGTCTTCAGCGGCGTGGAGGTGATCATCATGGGCAAGCGCCTGTCCGTGACCACCGACCTGGAGGCCGCGCGCTTCCGCCGCGACCTCGATACGCGCACGATCGTCATGGAGTAGAGACCGGGGAAACGGGTGCCATGAGCGAAACGACCATCCTGTTCATCGACCGCGACGCGACCGCCCTGGCCGCCCTGACCCCTGGCCTGCCCGCCGGGGTGCGCCTGGCCCATTGCCCGGACTACGCCCAGGCGCGCGGCCTGCTGCAGGGCAAGCACGGCGTGGGGGTGGTGGTGGTCGAGCTGGGCCTTGGCGGCGCCGACGCCTTCGCCCTGCTGGAAGAGCTGCAGCAGCACGCCCCCAGCACCATCCGCGTGGTGCTTACGGCCAGCACGGCCCAGGCCGACGCCGTGGCCGCCGTCAACCGGGGCCGGGTCTGGCGCTATCTGGCCAAGCCCTGCCCCCCGGCGGAGCTTTTGCCCCTGCTGGGCGACGCCCTGCGCGCCCACGCCGCCGACGTGCGCGAGCGCAAGGCCACCCGGCTGCGCCTGCTGGGCGGGGTCAAGATCCTGGTGGACATCCTGGAGCTGGTCAACCCCGAGGCCCTGAGCTACTCCCGGCGCATCCGCGAGCGGGTGCTGGCCACGGGCCGGGCCCTGGGCGTGCAGCCCCTGTCGCGCCTGGAGCTGGCCGTGACCCTGTCGCACATCGGCTGCGTGGCCCTGCCCGGGGAGATCGTGGCCAAGATGAACCAGGGCCAGCCCCTGAGCCCCGAGGAGCAGCAGATCTTCGGCATGCACCCCAGCATCGCGGCCAACCTGCTGGTCAACGTGGACCAGCTCGTGCCCGTGGCGCGCATCATCCGCTACCAGAACGCGCCCCTGCACGACGCCCAGCCCCTGGAGGCGCGCATCCTGCGGATCGCCCTGGATCTGGACCGCATGGAGGCCCGGGGGGTCGATCCCGTGAAGGTCCTGGAATCCATGCGCGGCAAGGCCAAGGCCTACGACCAGGCTGTGGTGGAGGCCATGCTGCGCGTGGTCTACAAGCCCGAGCCCGTGCCGGTGCGCAAGGTCGGGCTGGCCGAACTGCGCGAGGGCATGGTCATGGCCGAGGATCTGGTCAACGCGGGGGGCGTCAAGCTGCTGCTGCGCGGCCAGCGGATCAGCGCCGCCTCCCTGGCGCGGCTCACGGCCTTCCCCGAGGCCCTGGGCCTGCGCGAGCCGCTGCTGGTGCTGGCGCCGCCTGCGGCCAAGGGCGGCCCCCGGGGCGGGGCCAAGGGGAGCGTGCGGCGCAACTGAGGGGCCCACGCGTCCTGTGCGCGGGCACGCAAGGCCTGGCGCCCCGGTTGTTTTTCATCATGCTGCGCGCGCCTGCGCGCGGACGCACCAGGGCCCGGCCTCCCAGGGGAGGCCGGGCCCTTGCGCGTGCAAAATGCTTATCAGCCCTTACTGGCCGTGGGCTGCCAGGAACATGGCCGCCTCGTCACGGCCCATGAAGCGTTCCAGGGTCTTGGCCGGAGTGCGTGCCAGGTCCACGAGCATCAGCCCGTCGATGGCGTCGCCGAAGTCGGGGTCGCGGTTGAAGGTCAGCACCGTGCCGCCGAGCTTCAGGTACTGGCGCAGCAGCACGGGGATGCCCTTGCCGTCGGCCTCGATGTCGCTGATGGCCGAGGCCAGGTCCTCGATGTCGGGGCAGACGGTGTTGATGGTCGCAAAGCCCAGGCCGCCGGGGCGCCGGGCGCGCAGGCGCGGGGGCGTCCGGGGCCGGATGAGCTTGTGCAGCCCGCCCTCGGGGGCGTGGTTGGCGCGCAGAAAGCGCATCATCAGCAGCTTGGAGCAGGGGTGGTAGTCATTGGAGATGGACACCGGCCCGAAGAGCAGCCGGTAGCGCCGCTCGCGGCTGACGAACGCGGCGATGCCCTTCCACAGCAGCAGCAGCGGGTTGTAGCTCTTGCGGTACTCGGCGGTGACGAAGGCCCGGCCCAGTTCCAGGGCGGGGCTGATGCGCTCCAGGAAGCGCTGGTCGTAGTCGAACAGGGCGTGGGTGTACAGCCCGGCGGGCCCGTAGCCCCCGGCGATGATATCGGCCCGGCCCAGGCGGTAGGCGCCGACGATCTCCTGGGCGGCGCGGTTCCAGAGCACGAGGTGGTGGTAGTAGTCGTCGTAGCGGTCGATGTCGCGGGCGCGGCCCGTGCCCTCGCCCACCTCGCGGAAGGCGATTTCGCGCAGGCGGCCCAGCTCGGGCAGCACCGTGGGCAGGTAGCGGCCCTGGGCGCAGACGATGACGTAGTCGCCCTGCTCCAGCAGCACATTGGGCGCGGGCTGGGCGGCGATCTCGCGGGCCAGGGCCGCGCGGTCGCAGGGCGGGGCCACGGGCGTCATGGCCGGGGCGGGCAGGGCCCTGGGGGCCGCCGGGCGCGGGGCCAGGGCGCGCAGGACGCCCGCCGGGCCCTGGTCGCGGCGGCAGCGCTGGCCGAGCACATAGGTGCGCAGGCGCAGGTACTGGGTCAACTGCTCGTCGGAGGCGAAGCGGGCGATCTTCTGGGCGGGCACCGGGCGGCCCACGCCCAGGCGCACGGTGCGGCTGCGTTTGTTGAGCAGCTCGCGCGGCAGCATGACCGTGCGCAGGCGCGGGTGGATCAGGCCCATGAGGTGGAACAGCGGGCCGTTGGCCCCGTCGAAGTACACGGGCACCGCCGGGGCGCCGGAAATGCGGATGATGCGGCCCACGGTGGGGCTCCAGTCGGGGTCGGTCACGGCGCGCTTGCGCAGTTGCAGCGAGGAGACCTCGCCCGCCGGGAACACGGCCAGCAGCCCGCCGCCGCGCGCCCAGCGGATGGCCTCCTTGAGCGGGGCGATGTTGCGCCGCGCGGCGTCGCGCGAGCCGAAGGGGTCCACGGTAATCAGGTGCCCGCGCAGCTCGGGCACCAGGGCCAGCAGCGAATTGGCCATGATCTTCACGTCGGGGCGCACGCGCAGCAGCGCCTGGAGCAGCACCACGCCCTCGATGGCCCCGAAGGGATGGTTGGCCACCACCACCGCCGGGCCCGTGGCCGGGATGCGCGCCAGATCGGCCTCGGGCGCGTCCACGGCGACGCCGAGCAGGTCCAGCACGCGCCCGGGGAAGCCCTCGGCCTCGCGTCCGCCGATACGCGCGTACAGCGAGTTGAGGGTCGGCAGGCAGAGCATTTTTTCCAGGGGTTTGCCGACCATGGCCCGCAGGGGCCGGTTCAGGGGCAGATCCAGGACGAAGGGGGGCTGGGCCTGTGCGTGCTGCATGCGACCTCCGGGTGCGGGCTGCGCGGCGCGGATGGGCCGCGCCGGAAAAGGGTTGGAATACCCTACCCGGGGCGCGTGTCCGCCGGGCGGCGGCGCGGTTGCATTTTGGCGACGGGTGCGCCGCAGGCTGCGGCCGGGGGCTTCAGGACAGGGCGGTTTCGCGGTAGGCCGCCCACTGGGCCAGGAAGGCCTTGTCCAGGGAGCGGTGGCGCACGGAGTCGCGCGCGGCCAGGCGCATGGCGGGCAGGCGCGCGGGGTCGTCCAGCAGGGTGGCCAGGGCGCGCAGGAAGTGGCGCGGGTCGCCGCCAGGCACCACCAGCCCGGTGCGCCCGGGCTGCACGTGCTCCTGGGGGCCGCCCTGGTCGGTGACCACCACCGGCAGCCCCGAGGCCAGGGCCTCCAGCACGGCGTTGCCGCAGGTGTCGCGCACCGAGGGGAACACGAACACGTCGGACGAGGCGTAGGCCGCGGCCAGGTCCTGCCCGTACAGCGGGCCGGTGAAGGTGGCGGGGTAGCCCGCCAGCTCGGCGCGCATCTCCTCCAGGTACGGTCCGCCGCCCACCACCACCAGATGCGCCCCCGGGCGCTGGGCGCACAGCTGGCGGAAGATCCCGGCCAGCATGGGCAGGTTCTTCTCGCGGCTCACGCGGCCCACGAAGAGCAGCTTCACGGCCTCGTCGGCCACGCCGAAGCCCTTGCGCAGAAAGCCGTTGCGCCGTTCGGGGCGGAACAGGGCCACGTCCACCCCCCGGGGCGCCACGCGCACCCGGGCCGCAGGCACGCCGTGGGCGGCCAGCCCGGCGGCCACCGGAGCCGAGGGCGCGTCCACCATGTCGCACTGGCCCATGAACCACGACAGGTAGCGCCAGGCGCCTTCCTCCATGGCCGCATCGCCCGTGAGGGCGCCCGCGTAGGCCGGGAAGTCGGTGTGGTAGGTGGCGTGCAGCGGCAGACCCAGGATGCGCGCCACGGCCAGCCCGGCCAGGCCCACGGGCCCGGGGGTGGCGGCGTGGATGTGCGTGATCCCGCGCTCGTAGCACCAGTCGAGCATCTTGAGCAGCGGCGGGTAGTTGAGCACCAGGCCCGGGTACTCGGGCAGCTCGAAGGCGCCGATGGGCGCGAAGGCGCGCACCCCGGGGGCCTGCGCGCCCTCGGCCTGCGGGGCGCAGGTGACCACGGTCAGGTCCTTGCCGTGGGCCCGGGCGGAGTCGAGCTGGCGGGCCAGGCTGGCCGAGGTGCCGTTGAGCTCGCCGAAGGAGTCGGTGAAATGGGCCACGGCCAGGCGCGCGGGCGGGGCCGGGCGGCCCTTGCGCGCCGCGAAGCGCCCCTGCACCGTGCGGCAGAAGCGGCGGTCCTTGGTGAACAGCGAGTAGGCCACGGCGTAGGGCGCCAGCAGGATGTACGACGAGCCCGCCGAGCCGATGGCCTTGAACACGTCGAAGAGGTTGCCGTCGGCCACGCTGCGCAGGATGGTGTCCGCGAAGTGCGTGAGCACCTTTTCCGAGGCGCGGTCCACGAATTCGAACCAGCCCTTTTCCGCCTTCCAGGGCTCGTCCTGGCTGCCTTGCAGCCCGGCCACCAGGGTCGGGTTGTTGCTGATCAGCGCCAGGGCCTCCTTTTGGACCACGCTGGGCAGGGCCGTGGGCCGCGACTTGCGCAGCGAGGCCGCGCGCAGCCCGCCCACCAGGTTATGCAGCCGCGCCACCAGCCCGTTGCCGGGCCCGGGCGGGGTCAGGGTCAGGGCCTGGTCCACATGGCGCAGCACCAGGTCGCGCGAGAGGAAGCGCGCCAGGCCCAGGCGGTCCTTGTAGAATTGGTAGGCGATGGAATAGAGGTTGTGGGCCATGGTCGCCGGGGTGGCCGCAATCTGCACGGGCCGGGCCGCCCCGGCCTCCAGCCCCGCCAGGAAGGCCGCCGGGTCGGCGGGGTCGTCCACGCCCAGGACCAGGGTGTGGCTGCGGGCGATGTTCAGCCCGGAGTGGTCGTCGCTGCCGCTGGTCAGGTTCTTGCGCCAGGGCTCGGCCATGCGCGGGGCCAGGCCGTGGCGCTCGGCCAGGTAGTCCATGTCGTCCGGGGTCAGCCCGGCCAGGATGGCGCGCAGCACCTCGTTTTGCGACTGGTCGCGCGAGCCGTTGAGCTCGAAGTTGCGAAACAGCAAAAGCAGCTTCTCGAAGCTGTCCGGCGTCAGGCGCAGGTTCATGTCGAACATGGGGTGGGCCAGGGCGTGGGGCACGGCCTGGGCCAGCAGGTAGTCCACCAGCTCGTACACGTTGTCGCGCACGCGGGTGATGTCGTCGTGCTGGGCCTCGGTGAGGTCCCAGGCCAGCACGTGCAGCTTGCAGCCGTTGTCGGGCAGGTAGGTGGTGATCTCTTCGCTGACGAAGGTGTGGGGCAGGTGGGCGATGTCCAGGCTGCCGGCCAGGGTGTTGTGGTCGGTGATGGTCACCAGGTCCATGCCCCGGCGGCGGGCGGTCTCGTACAGCCGCAGGGGCTCGGTGTAGCTTTCGGCGGTGCCGATTTTCTGGAGGATCCACTCCGAGGGCCGCTTGGAGTGCTTGGAGTGGACGTGCAGGTCGGCACGCAGGGACGGCCTGTCCATGGCGGGGGTCCTCCGGACGGGGGTTCGCGCCCCGGCGGGCGGGCGCGTTGGCCAAGGGGATACGCCCGTCCCGTGGCCGCCGTGTGACGGGCGCGTGGCGACTGTGCGCCGGGCCGGGCCCGCCCGCCGGTGGTGACAAGCGCGGCCCGAGGCAGTACAAGAAGGGCTCGACACCCCCCAACAAGGACCATCCATGCCCAAAGCCAAGCCCCTGTCCGCGTCCCGCTTGCGGACCCGGTTCCCGCCCGAGCGCATCCCCTACGCCGACAGCACGAAGATTCCGCTGTCCAGCAAGGCCCGCCCGCCCCAGCCCCGGGCCCTGCAAGCCCTGGAAATGGGCCTGACCGTGGACGACCCGGGCTTCAACGTCTTCGTGGCCGGCGAGGCCAACCTGGGCCGCACCTATCTGGCCATGGACTTCCTGCGCCCGCGCGCGGCCAAGATGCCCGAGCCCGGCGACCTGCTCTATGTCCACAACTTCCTGGATCCCGACCGGCCCCGGCTGCTGCGCATGCCCGCCGGGGGCGGCAAGGCCCTGAAGAAGGAGCTGGCCAAGGCCCTGGCGGCCCTGCGCAAGGAAATTCCCGAGGCCCTGGAAAAGGACGCCTTCATCAACAAGCGCGAGACCCTGGTGCGCAGCTTCCAGGACCGGCGCGAAGCCCTGCTGCGCGAGATGGAGAAGATCGCCGCCAGCGAGGGTTTCGACCTGGACGTGGACGACCAGGGCGGCATGACCCTGTATCCGCTGGTGGAGGGCAAGGTCGTCTCCGAGCAGGACTACGACCGCCTGGACCCCGAACTGCGCAAGACCCTGAAGAAGCGCGGCGACGCCATCATGAGCGAGATGGGCCGTTCGCTGCGGCGCATCGGCAAGGAGGAGAGCGACTTCCGCCAGGACCAGCGCACCCTGGAGCGCGCCGTGGTCAAGGACGCCTTGGAGCGCCACCTGCGCCCCCTGCGCCGGAAGCACGCGCGCAACAAGGACCTGGCCGCGCACCTCAAGGCCATCTGGGACGACGTGCTCGACAGCATGGACCAGTTCCTGCCCCAGGACGCCGCGGCCCCGTCCGCCAGCGGGCCCCTGGCCGGGCTGGAGGCCGCCGCCGCCGAGGACTTCTTCACCCGCTACGACGTGAACCGCTTCGTGGACAACTGCGCCACCAAGGGCGCGCCCATCGTCTTCGAGGACCACCCCACCCCGGCCAACCTGCTGGGCTCCATCGAGCGCGAGGCCGAGATGGGCGCCCTGTACACCGACTTCACCCTCGTCAAGGCCGGGGCGCTGCACCGCGCCAACGGCGGCTTCCTGGTGCTGCGCATTGAGGACCTCTCCCAGAACCCCGACGCCTGGGAGGGCCTGCTGCGCGCCCTGCGCTCGGGCAAATCGCGCATCGAGGACCACGGCGGCACCGAGGACCACGCCCGGGCCAAGACCATCCAGCCCGAGCCCGTGCCCCTGGAGGTGCGCGTGATCCTGGTCGGCACCGACGAGGCCTACGAGGCCCTGCTGGCCATGGACGACCGCTTCCCCAAGCTCTTCAAGCTCAAGGCCCACATGCAGGACACCGTGCCGCGCGACCCGTCGTCCGTGCGCCACTACCTGCACAGCCTGGCGCGGATCATCGACGAGACGCGCCTGCCGCCCTTCGACCGCACGGCCCTGGCGGCGATGATCGACCACGCCTCGCACATGGCCGAGGACCAGCAGAAGCTCTCCCTGCAACTGCCCACGGCCCGCGAGGTGATGATCGAGGCGGCGGCCCTGGCCCGCCGGGCGCGCAGAAGGCGCGTGGAGGGCGGCGACATCGCTGCGGCCCTGGCCAACCGCAAGTTCCGCGCCAACCTCTACGAGGAGGAGTTCCTGGCCGACTACGACCGCGAGCTGATCAAGGTCTCCACCTCGGGCGCCGCCGTGGGCCGGGCCAACGGCCTGTCCGTGACCATGTACGGCGACCACGAGTTCGGCCTGCCGCACCAGATCGCCTGCACCGTGGGCGTGGGCCACGGCGGGATCATCGACCTGGAGCGCGAGGCCGAGCTGGGCGGGCCCATCCACACCAAGGCGATGATGATCCTCAAGAGCTACCTGCTGGGGCTCTTCGCCCAGGACAAGCCGCTGGTGCTCACGGGCAGCCTGTGCTTCGAGCAGTCCTACGCGGGCATCGAGGGCGATTCGGCCTCGGGTGCGGAGCTGGCGGCGCTGCTCTCGGCCCTGGGCGGGGTGCCCATCGACCTCTCCCTGGCCTTTACCGGCGCCGTGAGCCAGTCGGGCGAGATCATGGCCGTGGGCGGGGTCACGCCCAAGATCGAGGGCTTCTTCAAGGTTTGCTCCCAGCGCGGGCTGACCGGGAGCCAGGGCGTGGTCATCCCCCGCGACAACGTGACCCACCTCATGCTGTGCGACGAGGTGGCCCAGGCCGTGGAGCAGGGCCGCTTCCACATCCATCCGGTGACGAGCATCGAGCAGGCCATGGAGCTGCTCACGGGGCTGCCCGCCGGGCGCCGCACCCGGGGCGGGGCCTTCCCCGAGGGCAGCCTCTACCGCCGGGTGGACGAGCGCCTGGCCGAGCTGGCCCGGCTGGCCAAAGCCTTCGGCAAAGACTAGCAGCCCAGACAGGGCAAGGGCTGCGGCCAGGAAAACAAGCCGCCGGGGCTGCGCAGGGACGTGCGCGGCTCCGGCGGCGTTGTGTTTTCAAAGGCCGGGCGGCAAGCAAGGCAGGGCAAGGCCTGACAGGCAGTGGGGTTCCGGGCCGGGGCGAGGGCAAAAATCCCGGGAACAAGCACTGGCAATGGCTGATAAGCAGTCCGGCCCTGGCGGGCGGGCACGGGGCGGGCTACTCGGGCAGGCCGTCGGGGTCGCAGGTCACGTCGCTCCAGCCCGGGAAGGCTCGGGCCACGATGGCCTCCACCAGGGGCCGCAGGCTGGCGCGCTCGCGCGCGGTGACGGGGATGCCCAGGGGATGGGCGTTTTGCAGGGCCTGGGCCTGTTCGGGGTCCAGGGTTTCCCATTTGTTCAGCGCCAGCAGGCGCGGCACCTCGTGCAGGTCCATCTCGCGCAGGATGTCCTCCACGGCGCGGATGTGCGCGTCCAGCTCGGGGTGGGCTGCGTCGGCCACGTGGATGAGCAGGTCGGCGGATTCCAGCTCCTCCAGGGTCGCCCGGAAGGCCTCGCGCAGCTCGGCGGGCAGGTGGCGGATGAAGCCCACGGTGTCGGTGAGGATCAGCTCGTGGTCCTGGGGAAAGCGCAGGCGCCGGGAGGTGGGGTCCAGGGTGGCGAAGAGCTTGTCCTGGGCCAGCACGTCGGAGCGGGTCAGGGTGTTGAGCAGGGTGGACTTGCCCGCGTTGGTGTAGCCCACCAGGGCCACCACGGGCAGCCCGGCCTGGGCGCGGCGGGCGCGGGTGGCGCCCCGGCGGCGGCGCAGGTCGGCCAGGTCCTTCTTGATGCGCGTGATGCGCTCGCGCACCCGGCGGCGGTCGATCTCCAGCTTGGTTTCGCCGGGGCCGCGCCCGCCGATGCCGCCCATGAGCCGCGACAGGGCCCGGTTTTTGCCCGTGAGCCGGGGCAGGGTGTACTGGAGCTGGGCCATTTCCACCTGCAGGCGGCCCGAGCGCGTGGCGGCGTGCTGGGCGAAGATGTCCAGGATGAGCTGGGTGCGGTCCAGGATCTTGCGCTCGGTGATCTCGGCCAGGTTGCGCATCTGGGCCGGGGTCAGCTCCTGGTCGAAGACGATGAGCCCCGCGTTGGCCTGCAGGGCCAGGACTTCCAGGTCCGCCAGCTTGCCCTTGCCCATGATGGTCCTGGGGTTGGCCTCGCGCGCGCGCTGGACCACGGTGCCCACCGTGGCCAGCCCGGCGGTGGCGGCCAGGGCGGTCAGCTCCTGGAGGTGGACTTCCTGCACCGCCCGGGGCTCGGTGGATACGGAGACCAGGATGGCCCGGGCGTCGTCGCCCGCAGCCGTGCCGTCGGCGGACAGGGCGCCGCCCTCGCGGGCCAGCTCGTCCTCGATGGCTTCCACCTGGGCCACGAAGTCCACGTCCAGACGGTGGAAGGGCACCGGGCCGTGGACCGTGTAGGGCTTGGCCCCGGGCCCGGGCGGGTTGAGGTGGGCGTAGGTCACGTTGCCGGGCCCGCCGAAGGGGTCCACGTTCAGGGCCAGCACGCCGTCCAGGCGCAGAAAGACCATGTCCATGAGGTCTTCCTGCGACAGGGGCTCGTCGCCCAGGTGGGTGTGCATCAGGCGCAGCCCGCGCAGGCGCCCGGCGAAGCGCCGCGCCCGGGGCAGCTCGGGGATGTAGATGCCCTGGGCGTCGCCCACCAGGACCATCTCGGGCCGCCCCTGGCGGTCCACCAGCAGGCCGATCTGGCGGCCCGTGGCGGCGCTGAGCATGGCCAGTTCGCGGGCCTGGTCGGCGCTCATGCCGCCCACGGCGGGATAGCGCCGGTCGGCCAGGCGCGACAGGCTCTTGATCTGGCTGGGCTTCAGGCCCTGGGTGTTGCCTTGGACTTTCTGGGAGATGGCGGTGTCTCCATGGCTATATTGCGAAAGGTGCGGAGATTGAATTCGTGGGCATTTCATCCCAAATGCGACCGTTGAGCTCTCTTCCGGTTTTCTTTTTGTTTACGCCTCCCCATTGCTTGAAGAAGAAAGAAACATTTGAATTTATGCATAAATCTCTGATTTCTGTGACCCAGCGCTCCTTCATCGGTCTTGCAGAAGGGCCCGACTCCCCTCCGACAATAACCCAGTCTATGCCGGACAAGTCCAGATTATATATGGGCCCAATCAGCGGTTCAAGGGAGAGAAATTTAACAGCTGCACCTGTCTGCCTTAAATTGTCGGCTCTGTATACATAGTCATCGTTTTCAATGCTGACGCCCATCCATATGTTCTTCGTCCATCTCAAGTTAGTTGATACCTCAGCGAGTCTGGACGACCTCTTCGTCAACAGCTGGAAGGTGTGGTGTTTTGCCAGGTGCATTACTCCAAAAACTTTTTCTATAAACTGAAAGGGAACAGATTCATGAAACAGGTCACTCATCGAGTTGACAAATACGGTCTTCGGTTTTTTCCATTTAAATGGAAGAGAGAGAGCGTCTTCATGTATTGTGAGGTTAAAACCATTTTTGTATTGCTTTGATCCCATTGCTTGGAGGCGTTTGGCCATTCTCTCCGCATAGCAGTTCATGCAGCCCGGGCTTATTTTTGTGCACCCTGTCAGGGGATTCCATGTTGCATCGGTCCATTCGATTTTTGATATCGCCATTAAACCACCTCGAGAGCTTCCAATGTTCCATCACTGTATATTGATTTGAAAGACATAGAGGGGACACGCAAAATTTTATTTTCTCTTTTCAGTTCATATAAGACGGCTTTGGCGTGACGGCCCAAGAAACCTTTCAAAAGCGATTCAATTAGAAGTTCCTTGTTCGTTTTTACTTTTCTTGAGAGGACTATTTTCCGCACATAGTCTTCAAAGTCACGGGACCGTTTCGGAGTGCCAAGGGATTCGATCAGAAGGCCTTGTCCAGTGCTCGGGATATCCCCTCGGAACTCAAAATTTGATTCTCCATTTTCTGGATTTATTTTCCAGCAGCTTTCTAGGAATTTGTGGAGCCCCGTTATGCTTTTGCTGCCAAAAATTAGCCCGTATACATTCTTGTTTTTCTTTATGGAAAAAGGTGCAAGATAGTATTTTTTATTTTGTGGGATGAATTTTTGCCTGTAGTATGCGCATATTGCCCTATGAATATCAAGTGTGTCTTTTATGTTTGTTTTGTCAAACCCAGGAAGATATTTTCTAAATCCTTCTTCACCAAACCTTCCAGCAAATTGAGAAGGAGTAAAGAGGAGGAAGTCTGTTCTTTCAAGATCAGTGATCATTTTGAATGTTTCCGGAGTGAGCGCCCACCCTGTTGGATCAAGGAAAATGAAATTCGCAGCACCTTTTGCGCGCATCTTTTCGTAAAGCTGCTGAAATGACAATTCAAAATTGCATTGGCGTGTATCTATAGTGAGGTTGCGCGGGCGAGTTATGTTGGATAACTTGCAGTCAAGCGCTGCGATTTTTTCGGCGTCCTGGTCGCAAAAGAAGAGCGCTATTTGTGTGCCGGGTTTGATCTTGGGTGAGTACTGGTTGATGACATGAATTGCCCTCAGCGGGCTTCCCGGGAGGCCATTTAGGTCCGTCCCTGGTCCACAGAAAAAATCAAATATATTAATATTATCAATGCCTTGCAGGTTGAGGAAGACGGGGAGCCAAGAGGTCAAGTATTCCTGGAAAAGGAGTAGCTTGGTAAGCGTCGCATGGTCAAAGGGTTTCTCATGGTGGTCTGTTTTGGGCATTTCTTGAGTCCTTCTCCTGTTGGGTATGGCTTGACAGGAGACTAGAGACCCAAAAAATAAAAGGCAAGACATATCGTCTTGCCTTGATCACCGTTGTTTGACGGGGGCTTACGCGTCGCGGCTGCCGAGGTAGCCTGCGATCATGGCGTCGTATTCGCTGGTCCGGGCGAAGGTCTCGCAGGCCAGGTCGCGGCGCAGAGGCAGCGGCGCGGCCATGGCGTTGGCCCGCAGGGAGTCCGTCACGCGCGCGTAGTGCTCCGCGCCGGGCACCACCAGCACGCTGTGGAAGTTCTTGGCCGAGGCCCGCAGCATGCACGGCCCGCCGATGTCGATCTGCTCCACGGCGTCCTTGAGGCCCAGGCCCCTGGAGGCGGCGTGGGCGAAGTCGTAGAGGTTCACGCACACCAGGTCGAAGGGCGCCAGATGCAGCCCGGCCAGGGTCTGCATGTGTTCGGGGTCGTCCTTGTCGGCCAGGATGCCCGCGTGGATGTGCGGATGCAGGGTCTTGACGCGGCCCCCGAGGATCTCGGGAAAGCCCGTGACCTCGGACACGGAGGCCACGTTCAGGCCCGCGTCCAGCAGCTTGCGGCGGGTGCCGCCGGTGGAGAACAGCGCCACGCCCCCCTGGGCGAGGAACGAAGCGAATTCCACGAGTCCGGATTTGTCGGTCACGCTCAGGATGGCGCGCCGGATGGGCAACAGGTCCATGCACACACCTCTCTTTTCAGCCGATGTGTGCCAAAAAAGCCGTGCCCTGGCAAGGCGGGATGCGCGCTCCGGCCTCCGCTGCGGGACCTGGCGCCCCAGCCCCGGCAGCTCTCGTCGGGGCTGGGGAACCAGGCTGGGGAGGGGAGATTATCGTGTCATCGCCTGCGCAGCCGGCCCGGGGGGAGGGAGCCCTGGTCCGGTCCGGGCGCGCTGCGTCATGACCGGATCTGGTCCAGGAGCTCGCGGGCGGATTCGTGGTCCGGGTCGTTCTCCAGGATGCGCACGAGGTGCTCCTCGGCCTGCGCGGGCCTGTCCAGGCAGACCAGGCAGCCCGCCAGGGAGTAGCGCACGTCGTGCTTCAGGGGGTCGATGCCGAGGTAGGCCTCCATGTGCGGCACGACCTCTTCGAGGCGGCCAAGGACGTGCCCGAGCTGGACCAGCATGTAGATGGCCACCATGTTCTCGGGGTTCAGGTCCAGGGCCTTGGAAAAGTTGTCGAAGGCGCGGTCCTGGCGGCCCGTTTCCATCTCCACCAGGGCCATGCCCGCCAGGGCCTTGTCGCCCGGCTCGATGGAAGCGGCCTTGGAGTAGAGCACGTGGGCCTTGTCCAGCTCGCCCTTCTGCACGGCGATGGTCGCCAGCCCCAGGTAGGGGTCGGGGTGCACGCCGTTGGAACTGGCGGCCTTGGAGTAGTACTGCTCGGCCTTCTCCAGGTCACCCATGAAGAGGTAGCACTCTCCGAGTTCCTTGTTGATTTCGTAGTCCAGATGGTTGCTCATGACTTCCCCTCCACAGTGGGAAATTCCGGTAAAACGTGCCGGCGGCTATGCCCATGCAATGGCCGGGCCAACGTTGCATTCCCAGCCCGCAGGCTCCCCGCCTCCGGGCACACACAGCCAAGCAAGCATCGTGCCAGAACGTGCGTCCGGGTGCGACCGGGGCGGTCTTCCGGGGCGCTCCGGGGCCGCCTTTGCATGGAACGCGCGCGAGGGGTGGCCCGGCCTGCCCGGGCGGGGCGGCGCCGGCCTGGGCGGGCCGCGCGGAGCGGGGGCGGGCGGGGCAAAATGCCGACACCCGGCCCGGCGCCGGAGGGCGGCCCGGCGCGCCCGGCCCCCGGCGGCGGTTTGCCTTGCGCGGCGGGCCATGCCGGGCGCACCCGGGCCGGGGTGCGGAAAAAAGTGCCCGGTTGGCACAAGGGTTGCTCAACCGCAGGTGCCAGCCGCCCGGCCCGGCCCCGCCCTGGGGCGTCCGGCGGCGCGGCAGGGGCCCAAAACCCAGGGAGGACGGGCATGAAAGGCATATTCGACAGCAATATCCACCTGACGGGCAAGGTCCTGGACCTGCGGCTTCAGCGTCAAAATGTCGTCATGAGCAACCTGGCGAACATCACGACGCCCAACTACAAGAGCCGGCGCCTGGAGTTCGAGGCCGACCTCCAGGCCGCGCTGAACCGCGACGCGCGCGGCAAGATCACCCGCACCGACGAAAACCACATGCCCACGGTCTTCGACTCCGAGGGCTTCAAGGGTGACCTGGTCAAGGGCTTCAAGCACCGCATCATCCACGGCGAAGACAACGTGGACCTGGACAAGGAGATGGCGGTGATGGCCAAGAACACCCTGATGTACAACGCGCTGGGCACCGCGCTGCAGAAGCAGTTCGAGGGCCTGGCCACCGTGATCACGGAAGGAGCCAAGTAAATGGACTTTCTGACCGCACTCGACATCGGCGCATCGGGCCTGTCCGCCGAGCGGACGCACCTGAACATCATCTCCATGAACCTGGCCAACGCCAAGACCACGCGCACCCCCGAGGGCGGCGCCTACCGGCGGCGCACCGTGGTCAAGGCGACCACCGACGTGGACTCGCCCTTCGCCAAGGCCATGCAGGATGCCCAGACCCGCGAGCTCAAGGGCGTGCGCGTGCTGGGCATCGCCCGCGACGAGCGGCCCGGCAAGCGCGTCTTCGAGCCCGGCCACCCCGATGCGGACCAGGAGGGCTACGTGACCTACCCCGACATCAACGTGGTGGAGGAGATGACCAACATGCTCACCGCCACCCGCTCCTACGAGGCCAACGTCAGTTCCATGCAGTCCGTGAAGAGCATGTGGAACAAGGCCCTGGAGATCGGGCGCTAGCCGCGCCCAAGGAGAACCGCCATGGCCATCCGCAACGTCGCCATGAACGCCTACCAGAACGCCCAGATGACCGGCGGCCTGCGCCGCACGGGCTCCGGGCAGGCGACCTTCATTACCGACCAGGCCCGCAAAAGCCAGAAGGCCGCGTTTACCGAGACCATGCGCGAGTCCCTGGCCAAGGTGAACGACCTGCAAAGCGAGAAGTCGGCCATGGTCGAGGAGTTCGCCTCGGGCGAGCGCCAGAACGTCCACGAGCTGATGATCAGCCTGCAAAAGGCCGGGCTGGCCATGCGCATGACCTCGGCCGTGCGCAACAAGGTCCTGGAAGCCTACAAGGAACTGTCGCGGATGCAGTTCTAGGACTGACGCCGCCAACACCCCGCACCTCCCGGAGAGAGCACCATGTCGCCCGCCATGACGGACATCCTCGGCAAGGCCAGGAATTTTTGGGGCAAGACCAACGTCTCCCAGCGCATTCTCATCGGCGGGCTGTCCGCCGCCGTGATCCTGACGTTCTTCCTGCTCATCTACTGGCTGAACAGGCCGGACATGAAGGTGCTCTATTCGCGCCTGTTCCCCGAAGACGCCGCCACCGTGGTCGGCATGCTTCAGCAGGAGAAGGTGCCCTACACCCTGGAAGACAACGGCGGGACCATCCTCGTGCCTGCCGACAAGGTCTACGACCTGCGCCTGAAGATCGCGGGCGAGGGCAAGCTGCACGGCCAGGGCCTGGGCTTCGAGATTTTCGACGAGGTCAAGGTCGGCCAGACGGACTTCGTACAGCACATCAACTACCAGCGCGCCCTGCAAGGCGAGCTGGCGCGCACCATTTCCGAGTTCCCGCAGGTGGAGCGCGCCCGGGTGCACCTGGTCATCCCGCACAAGAGCCTGTTCATCGAGGAGCAGGCCAAGCCCTCGGCCTCGGTGGTGCTCAAGCTCAAGCAGGGCGAGAAGCTCGACCCGACCAAGATCAAGGGTATCGTCAACCTGGTGGCCCTGGCCGTGGAAGGCATGTCGCCCGACAGCATCACCGTGGCCGACACCGGGGGCGGCATTCTCTACTCGCCCAAGGCCCTGGAAGAGCAGGGCGGCCTGAGCACCACGCAGATGGAGAAGAAGCTGACCCTGGAGCAGAACCTGGAGCTGCGCATCGAGCAGATGCTCTCCCCGCTCTACGGCCCGGGGCGCGTCATCGCCAAGGTCAACGCCGAGCTGGACTTCAGCCAGAAGACCATCCGCAGCGAGGAGTACGACCCCGACAGCCAGGTGGCCCGCTCGGACCAGCGCAGCGAGGAGACCCAGACCAGCCAGGCCAACATCGAGGGCGGCACCCCCGAGCCCAACTTCCGGGGCGACGGCCCTGGCGGGGCCCTGTCGCAGCTCGATTCCACCCGCGAGCAGCGCACGCTCAACTACGAAATCAACAAGGTCGAGAAGCACATCGTGGTGCCCATGGGCGAACTGGACCGCCTGACAGTGGCGGTCATCGTCGATGGCACGTATAGTGAGCAGGCACCGGCGGACGGGCAGGGCGACGCCACCCAGGTCTTCACCCCGCGCAGCGCCGAGGAACTCCAGCGCATCCAGCAGCTTGTGGCCGGCGCCGTGGGCTTCGACGAGCGGCGGGGCGACTCCATTGAGGTCACCAGCATGTCCTTTGGCGGGCCGGACCAGGAGATCGCCCCCAACCTGAGCGAGCTGATCCTGGAATACGTGCACCGCCTGGGCAAGCCGTTCCTCAACGGGCTGTTGATCTTCCTGTTCCTGGTGCTGGTGGTGCGGCCCGTGGTCATGGCCCTGATCCGGCCCAAGACCGAGGTCGAGGGCGTGGAAGGCCTGGCCGGGCTGCCCGAGGGCCAGGGGCGCATCGCCATCACCGACGGCGACGAAGAGGACGCCCTGGACGCCCTGCGCAAGATCGACGACATCCGTGCCCACGCCATGCAGTTGTGTGAGCAGAACATGGACGGCGCCATGGCCATCATCAAGACCTGGCTCAAGCAGGAGGCGACAGCGTAATGCCCCCCCTCGCAGGCCCGCACAAGACGGCGATTCTGCTGCTCGCCATGGGCGAGAAGTTCACCGCGGACGTGTTCAAGCGCCTCGAGCGCTCCGAGATAGCCATGATCTCCAAGGCCATGGTCGAAATGGAGACCATCCCCAAGGAGCAGGTGGAGGAGGTGCTGCGCGAGTTCCACCACCAGCTGCTGGTCAATGCGGAGATGCTCATGGGCGGCCCCGAGCAGGTCAAGAAGCTGCTCATGAAGAACCTCGACTCCGAGACCGCCAAGTACATCCTGGACCTTTTGGACCTGGACGCCGGGCCCGCGCCCTTCCGCGAGCTGGAGAACGTCAGCCCGCGCATCCTGTCGCAGATTTTGCGCAACGAGCACCCGCAGACCCTGGCGCTCATCCTGGGCCACCTGCATCCCGAGCAGGCCGCCGAGCTGCTTCAGCAGCTGCCCGCCGGGGTGCGCCCCGAGATCCTCATGCGCCTGGCGCGCCTGGAGGCCGTGGCCGAGGAGATGCTCATGGAGGTGGACAAGGTGCTGCAAAGCCAGCTCATCGCCATGGGCGGCAAGGAGGGCAAGAAGGTCGGCGGCGTGCAGGCCGTGGCCGAGATCCTCAACGCCGTGGACCGCGCCACCGAGGAGGAGGTCCTCTCCGAGATCGAGGAGGAATCCTCGCAGATGGCCGAGGACATCCGCAACCTCATGTTCGTGTTCGAGGACATCAAGGCCCTGGACGACCGCTCCATCCGCGAGCTGCTCAAGGAGGTCTCCAACGAGGACCTGACCAAGGCCCTCAAGGGCGGCACCGAGGACCTGCAGGAGAAGTTCTTCAAGAACCTCTCGGAGCGCGCCTCGGCCATGATCCGCGAGGACCTGGAAATCATGGGCCCGGTGCGGCTGTCCGAGGTGGAGTCCGCCCAGCAGAATATCGTCAAGATCGTGCGCCGCCTGGAAGCCGAGGGCCGGATCATGATCGGACGCGGAGGCGGGGATGTCTTTGTCTAGGGACCAGCGGGAAACGGGCCCCGTGCGCGCCACAGGCCGCGTGATTCTCGGTGTCCAGGCCCAGGGCCTGGGCGAGATGAGCGTGGCCGAGCTGCAAGGCGAGCGCCGCCAGGGCTGGACGGACAAGGACGTGGAGGAATACCGCCGCCGGGTGCGCGAGCGCGCCGAGGCCACGGCCCGCGAGATCATCACCGCCGCCGTGGCCGAGGCCCGGACCCTGCGCGGGCAGGCCCAGGCCGAGGGCCTGGCCGAAGGCCGCCAGCAGGCCCGGGAGCAGGCCGAAGAGGCCGCCCAAGCCCAGGCCGACGCCCTGGCCCGGACCCTGGAGGCCGTGCAGGGCGTGGGCCGCGAGCTGTGGGCCCAGTACCGCCAGGACGTGCTGGAACTGCTGCGCCTGGTGGTCCACCGCCTGCTGCGCGTGGAGCTGGACGCGCGGCGCGGCGAAATTCTCGGCGCCCTGCTCGACCAGGCCCTGGACGCCATCGACTCGCGCCGCGGGCTCACCGTGCGCGTGCACCCGCAGGACCAGGCCCTGGCCCAGGACCTGCTCGAGCGCGCCAAGGCCCGCCATCCGGGCCTGGAACGCTGGGCCGTGCGCCCCGACGCGACCCTGGAGCAGGGCGGGGTGGTCCTGGAATCCGACCGGGGCATGGTGGACAATTCCCTGGCCAGCCGCATGGCCCTGGTGGAGCCCATCCTCGACCATCTGCTGGCCTCGGGCATCGGCCCGGAGGTGGACGAGGCCGCGGAGCGCGCCGCCCGGGCCGCCAGCGGCGACGGAGACGGCGCGTGAGCCTCAACCCGCGCGGGTGCATGAACATCCTGCGGGGCCTGGACCCCTGCAAGACCTTCGGCAAGGTCTGCAAGGTCGTCGGGCTCATCGCCGAGGGCGAGGGCATCAAGGCGCCCCTGGGCTCGGTCTGCGAACTGCTGCCCGAGGGCCGCGAGGACAGCGGGCTCTACGCCGAGGTCGTGGGCTTCCGCGACGGGGCCTGCCTGCTCATGCCCTACGGCGAGATGCGCGGCGTGCGCCCCGGCTCGCTCATCAAGAACACCGCCAGCCCGCCGCTGTTCCCCGTGGGGCCCGCCCTGCTGGGCCGCACCGTGGACGCCTTCGGCGCACCCCTGGACGACGCCGGGCCCGTGGCCGCCACGGACTACTATCCGCTCTACGCCGAGCCCCTGAACCCCCTGCGCCGCCCGCGCATCGTCGAGCCCCTGGACGTGGGCGTGCGGGCCATCAACGGCCTGCTGACCCTGGGCAAGGGCCAGCGCGTGGGCATCATGGCCGGGTCGGGCGTGGGCAAGTCCACCCTCATGGGCATGATGGCCCGCTACACCTCCGCCGACGTGAACGTCATCGCCCTGGTGGGCGAGCGCGGCCGCGAGGTGCTCGAATTCATCGAAAAGGACCTCGGCCCCGAGGGCCTGGCGCGCTCGGTGCTCGTGGTCGCCACCTCGGACCACAGCCCCCTGGTGCGCATGCGCGCGGCCCACGCGGCCAGCGCCGTGGCCGAATATTTCCGCGACCAGGGCGCCGACGTTCTGCTGATGATGGATTCCGTGACCCGCTTCGCCATGGCCGCCCGCGAGGTGGGCCTTGCCGCTGGCGAGCCCCCGGCCACGCGCGGCTACACGCCCTCGGTCTTCGCCCAGCTGCCCAAGCTCCTGGAGCGCGCCGGGCGCTCCACGGCGGGCACCATCACCGGCATCTACACCGTGCTGGTGGACGGCGACGACTTCAACGAGCCCGTGGCCGACGCCGCGCGCTCCATCCTCGACGGGCACATCGTGCTGACCCGCGAGCTGGCCGACCAGGGCCACTACCCGGCCATCGACGTGCTCAAAAGCATCAGCCGCCTGCGCGCCGACGTGGCCCCCGAAGCCCAGCAGGAGCTGGGGCGCGGCTTCATCCGCCACCTGGCCACCTATGCCCGCGTGGAGGACATGGTCAACATCGGCGCCTACGCCCAGGGCTCCAACGCCGACATCGACGCCGCCATCCGCATGCACGGGCCCGCCCGGGGCTATCTCCAGCAGGCCGTGGGCCAGGGCTGCTCCCTGGCCGACAGCTGGGCCACCCTGGCCGAGGTCATGCAGCCGCCGCCCCCGCCTCCGCCGGGCCCGGGCCGGGGGCGCTAGCCGAGGGGCTGTTCAGCGCGGGGGGGCGCACAAACGCGACGGGGGGCCAGCCCAGGCTGGCCCCCCGTCGCGTTTGTGCGTGCGGGGGCTGCGCGGGCGGGGTCAGGGCTGGTCCAGGCTGGCGGGCAGCCCGGCCACGAAGGCGCGGATCTCGTCGCGTACGCGGCGGTAGGGGGCCATGGCCTCCTCGGGGCTGGCCGCGCCGCGCGCCAGGGCCGGGGGGTCGTCGAAGCCCACATGCACCCGCCGGGCCCGGCCCGGGAAATACGGGCAGGTCTCGTTGGCGTGGCCGCACAGGGTGACTATGGCGTCGAACTCCACAGCGGGCAGCTCGTCCACGGTCTTGGAGGTCTGGCCCGAGATGTCCACCCCCGCCTCGGCCATGGCCTGCACGGCCAGGGGGTTCAGCCCGTGGCGCTCGATACCGGCGGAGTGGGCCTCGATCTCCCCGGCCCGCAGGTGCCGGGCCCAGCCCTCGGCCATCTGGCTGCGGCAGGAATTGCCCGTACACAGGAACAGGATGCGCAGCATGGTGCCCTCCGTGGACGCTAGGCGCCCGGCTTGCAGCTGACGTGGCACACCCCGCCCGGGGTGTTCACGGCGTGGGGGAAATACCTGGCCCGCAGCCGCAGGGCCACGCCCACCAGCCCGATGAGCACCGGCACCTCCACCAGCGGCCCGATGACCGCCGCAAAGGCCTGGCCGGAGTCGATGCCGAACACGGCGATGGCCACGGCAATGGCCAGCTCGAAGTTGTTGGACGCGGCGGTGAACGACAGGGTGGTGGCCTGCTCGTAGGTCGCCCGGGCCTTGAACGACAGCCAGAACGACACCAGGAACATCACCAGGAAATAGATGCACAGGGGCACGGCCACGCGCAGCACGTCCAGCGGCAGCTGCACGATGTAGTCGCCCTTGAGGGAGAACATCACCAGGATGGTGAACAGCAGGAAGACCAGGGCCAGGGGGCTGATGGCCGGGATGAAGCGCTCCTCGTACCACTGGCGGCCCTTGAGCCGCAGCCCCAGGAAGCGCGAAAGCATCCCGCCCAGGAAGGGGATGCCCAGATAGATGAACACGCTCTCGGCGATCTGGCCCATGGTGATGTCCACCACCGCGCCCTCCAGCCCGAAGACCCCCGGCAGCACCGAGATGAAGAACCACGCGTACAGCGGGAAGAACAGCACCTGGAACACGGAGTTGAAGGCCACCAGCCCCGCGCAGTACTCCGTGTCGCCCCGGGCCAGGTCGTTCCAGACGATGACCATGGCGATGCAGCGCGCCAGGCCGATGAGGATCAGCCCGACCATGTACTCGTGGTGCCCGGAAAGAAAGGCCAGGGCCAGCCCGAACATGAGCAGCGGGCCGATGATCCAGTTCTGGACCAGCGACAGAGCCAGCACCCTGCCGTTGCGGAACACCTGGCCCAGCTCCTCGTAGCGCACCTTGGCCAGGGGCGGGTACATCATCAGGATCAGCCCCACGGCGATGGGGATGTTGGTGGTGCCCACCTGGAAGGAGTTGACCACGTCCTTGACGCCGGGCAGCAGCGAGCCGGTCATCACGCCGACGAACATGGCCAGGAAGATCCACAGGGTCAGGAAGCGGTCCAGGAAGGACAGGCGTTTTTCGCCAGTGTCGGCCATGGGGTGCTCCGTTTGGGCCGGGCCCTAGCAGGGCCTGCCCTGTTTGTCGCGCAGGTGCGCGTCCAGCCGCGCCAGATCGTCCGCAGCGCGGGGCTGCGCGCGCAGGGCGCCGAGCAGGGTGCCCTGCAGCTCGCCCGGGCCCGCGCCCGGCTCGTCGCGCAGGCGGTAGTACATCCACTTGCCGCTGCGCCGCCCCGCGACCCAGCCCGCGCCCCGCAGGTAGGCCAGGTGCCGCGACACCGAGGACTGGGGCATGTCCAGTACGGCCATGAGGTCGCACACGCACAACTCGCCCGTGCCGAGCAGGTTGAGGATGCGCAGGCGGGTTCCGTCCGACAGGGCCTTGAGGGTGGCAGCGAAATCATCCATGCATGCATCATATCCGCATGAGCGGATTTGTCAAGGCCGGGCCGAGGGGGGCGGCAGGCTCCGCAGGGCATTGACAGCCCCCGGGGCCGGGCGTATTGCTCCTGTGCACATTTGGCAAAAAGAGAAAACGATGCAGCCCCTCGATACGCCCTTCGACAAGACCCTCTACGCCCGGCGCGCTGCCGTGCTCAAGGCCCTGGGCCATCCGGCCCGGCTGTTCATGGTCGAGGCCCTGGCCCGGCAGGAGCGGTGCGTGAACGAGCTGACGCAGCTGGTCGGGCTGGACGTGTCCACCGTGTCCAAGCACCTGCTGGTGCTCAAGAACGCGGGCATCGTCAGCGACAACAAGCGCGGCAAGCAGGTCTTCTACACCCTGCGCGTGCCCTGCGTGGTCAACTTCTTTACCTGCGTGGAGTCCGTGCTGGGCCAGTGATGTTTTTTTGGAACCTTCATTTGGCCGTTTCGCCAATTGTTTTCAGGAGTCCGCCCATGTTCTGGAAATCCGAGTGGAAAGCCCTGCTGACCATCATCGCCGTGTTCCTGGCCTGCTTCTACCTGCCCGTGGGCCAGCCGCGCTTCGACAACGCCGTGGTCGAGGCCCTGGAGCTGGTGAAATGGTACGCCCGCGAGCATGTGCTGCTGTGCCTGGTCCCGGCCTTCTTCATCGCCGGGGCCATCGCGGTCTTCGTCAGCCAGGCCTCGGTCATGAAATACCTGGGCCCCAAGGCCAACAAGGCCGTGGCCTACGCCGTGGCCTCCACCTCGGGCACCATCCTGGCCGTGTGCTCCTGCACCATCCTGCCGCTGTTCGCGGGCATCTACCGCATGGGCGCGGGCCTGGGCCCGGCCACGGCCTTCCTCTACTCCGGCCCGGCCATCAACGTCCTGGCCATCGTGCTCACCGCGCGCGTCCTGGGCCCGCAGATGGGCGCCGCCCGGGCCATCGGCGCCATCGCCTTCAGCGTGGTCATCGGGCTGGCCATGCACTTCATCTACCGCAACGAGGAAAAGCAGAAGGCCCTGCTCATGGCCGCCATGCCCGAGGCCGAGGTGCCGCGCCCCCTGTGGCAGACCGCCACGTATTTCGCCACCATGGTCGGCGTGCTGGTCTTCGCCAACTGGGGCGCCACCGAGCAGCCCCAGGGCCTGTGGCACGCCATCCACGCCGCCAAGTGGCCCATCACCGCGCTTTTCGCGGCGGGCTTCGGGGCCTGCCTGGTGGCCTGGTTCGGGCTGGCGCTGTGGAAGGTGCTGGCCGTGGCCGGGGTCTGCGCCGCCCTGGGGCTGGCCCTGCCCCACGAGCCGTCCGTGGCCTTCGTGGCCGGTGTGGCCGGGCTGACCCTGCTGACCAGCACCCGCCAGGACGAGCTGGGCCAGTGGTTCGGGTCGAGCTGGGGCTTTGCCAGGCAGATCCTGCCGCTGCTGCTCTTCGGCGTGCTGGTGGCCGGGCTGCTGCTGGGGCGGCCCGGCGGCGAGGGGCTGCTGCCCTCGCAGTGGGTGGCCCAGGCCGTGGGCGGCAACTCCCTGGCAGCCAACTTCTTCGCCGCATTCGCCGGGGCCTTCATGTACTTCGCCACCCTGACCGAGGTGCCCATCCTCCAGGGGCTCATGGGCAACGGTATGGGCAACGGCCCGGCCCTGGCCCTGCTCCTGGCGGGCCCGGCCCTCAGCCTGCCCAACATGCTGGTCATCCGCAGCGTCATGGGCACGCAAAAGACGGTGGTGTTCGTCGCCCTGGTGGTGGTCATGGCCACGGCCAGCGGCATGTTCTACGGAACCCTTTTCCCTTAAGGAGAATACGATGCGCGAGATCAAGGTGCTGGGCCCCGGGTGCCCCAAGTGCGAGCAGCTCAAAAAGAACGCCGAGCAGGCCGTGGCCCTGGCGGGCGTGCCCTGCAACGTGGAGAAGATCACGGACATGCTGCGCATCTCCGAGTACGGCATCATGCTGACCCCGGCCCTGGTGGTGGACGGCGAGGTCAAGGCCGTGGGCAAGGTCCTTGCCCCGGAAGAAATCGCCAAATTCTTGAAATAGGGAAGCTCCCGCCGCCGCCAGGCGCGCGGCGGCCCTCCACGGGGAGCGGCTGGCCGCGCGCCCTGCCTCTGGCCCTCCTGCCCCCCCCACAAACGCGAAAAGGGCCCCGGCTGTGCAGCCGGAGCCCTAATCACCTTGATGGTGCCGAAGGGGAGAGTCGAACTCCCACGGGGAAACCCCCACTAGACCCTGAACCTAGCGTGTCTACCAATTCCACCACTTCGGCATCAGGAAGGCCGCTTATAAACCCAAGGTTCGAGGCCTTGCAAGCCTTTTTTCGTGATTTTTTATTCCATGCTATTCCAGTATGTTAACGCGGCGTTTTCCCGGGGGCGCCGCCCGGCTTGAACCATGGGCCCTTTTGGGGTAGCACTACGGCCTCGCCTCATCCGACACGGGCCACCCAAGGAACCACAGATGATCGTCGTCCGCGACCTGGAAGAACTCCGCGACACCCTGCGCGGCTCCTGCCTGACCATCGGCAACTTCGACGGGGTCCACAAGGGCCACCAGAAGCTCCTGGCCCGCACGCGCATCCGCGCCGAGGCCAACGGCCACGAGTCCGTGGCCGTGACCTTCGACCCGCACCCCCTGCGCGTGCTCACCGGCGGCAGCACCCCGCCCTTCATCACCCTCACCGAGCAGAAGGTCGAGCTCATCGAGCGCCAGGGCGTGGACATCTGCGTGCTGCTGCGCTTCACCCGCGAGATGGCCGCCCTGGAGCCCGAGGAGTTCGTGCGCCGCTACCTGGTGGACGGGCTGAACATGAAATACATGGTCATCGGCTACGACTACGCCTTCGGCAAGGGCCGCCGGGGCAACTACGAGCTGCTGGCCGCCCTGGGCGCGCAGCACGGCTTCCAGGTCGAGCGCGTGAACCCCTACATGTACGGCGGAGCCGTGGTCAGCTCCACACGCATCCGCGACATGGTCCGCGCCGGGCGCGTGTGGGAGGCCCAGCCGCTGCTGGGGCGCTTCTACACCGTGCGCGGCACGGTGGAGCACGGCCAGGGGCGCGGCGGGCGGCTGCTGGGCTTCCCCACGGCCAACCTGCGGCTGGTGGACGAGCTGTACCCGGCGGGCGGGGTCTACGCCTGCTGGGCGACCCACAAGCTGGTGACCAGGCCCGCCGTGGTCAACATCGGCACCAACCCGACCTTCGGCGAGCATGCCCTGTCGGTGGAGGTCCACATCCTGGACTTCGACAGGGACATCTACGGCGACGACCTGCGCGTGCAGTTCGTGCAGCGGCTGCGCTCCGAGCGCAAGTTCAACGGCCCGCAGGAGCTTGTCACCCAGATCACCCGCGACTGCGAGCTGGCCCGGACCATCCTGGCCAGCTCCCAGGCCCAGCCCTGAGGCCGCCATGCGCCTGCACGACCACCTGCACGCCATCATCCGCAGCGCCTCCATGCGCTGGCTGGGACTGGCCGTGGGCGTGGGGCTGGTGTCGGGGCTGTGCGCCGTGGCCTTCTTCACCGCCGTGGAGTACGGGCAGCACCTGATCCTGCACCGCCTGGCCGGGCTGACCCTGCCCGCCCCCGCCGGGGAGGACCTCTTCCACGCCCCCGCCGGGCCCCTGCGGCCCTGGATCATCCCGCTTTTGACCACCGCCGTGGGCCTGGGCACCGGCTGGCTGGTCACGCGCTTCATCCCCGAGACCATCGGCGGCGGCACCGACGGCACCGACGCCATGATCGACTCCTTCCACAACAAGGAAGGCCGCATCCGGCCCCTGGCCGCGCTCATCAAGGGCACCACGGCCATCCTGACCATCATCACCGGCGGCAGCGCGGGCCGCGAGGGGCCCATCTCCCAGGTGGGCGCCGCCGTGGGCTCGTGGCTGGCAACCAGCCTGCATCTGTCGGCCAAGGAGCGGCGCATCCTGCTGCTGGCCGGGGCCGCCGGGGGCCTGGGGGCCATCTTCCGCGCGCCCCTGGGCGGCGCGCTCACCGCCGTGGAGGTCATCTACCGCGAGGATTTCGAGGCCGAGGCCGTGCTGCCCTCGGTGGTCTCCTCGGTGGTGGCCTACTCGCTGTTCACCTTCTTCTTCGGCACCGATCCCATCTTCGGCATCCCCGAGTTCCGCTTCGACAACGTGGCCGAGCTGCCCTTCTACATCGCCCTGGCCTTCTTCTGCTCCTTCACGGGCTGGCTGCACATCCGCACCTTCGAGTTCGTGAAGTTCCGGGTCTTCGAGCGGCTGGCCGCGCGCTCGGGGGTCATCCTGGCCATGGGCCTGGGCGGGGCGCTGATGGGCATCATGGGCATGGCCTTCCCCCAGCTGCTGGCGGGCGGCTACGGCTGGCTGGAGCTGGCCATCAAGGGCGAGCTGGCCGTGGGCGTCATGGCGGGCATCCTGCTGGGCAAGATCGTGGCCACCTCGGTGACCATCGGCTCGGGTATGTCCGGGGGCATGTTCGCCCCGGCGCTGTTCGTGGGCGGCATGTCCGGCGGGGTGGTCGGCGCCCTGGCCCACCGCTTCTTCCCCGACACGGTGACCCAGCCCGGGGGCTACGTGCTGGTGGGCATGGCGGCCTTCTTCGCCGGGGTGGCCAACGCGCCCATCGGGCCGCTGATCATGGTCTGCGAGCTGACCCAGGGCTACGGGCTGCTGGCGCCGCTGATGCTGGCCAGCGCGGTGTGCATCCTGCTGGGCAAGGGCACCGCGCTGTACGAGCACCAGGTGGAGAACAAGTTCGAGTCCCCGGCGCACCTGGGCGACATGACCATCAACGTCCTGGAGTCCCTGCGCGTGCAGGACCACTTCGCCCCGGGCCGGGTGACAACCCTGGAGGAGGGCACGACCCTCAAGGCCATCACCGACATCATGGCCAACTCCAACGAGCTGTACTTTCCCGTGCGCGGGGCGGACGACGCCGTGACCGGCATCCTCGGGGTCAAGGACATCCGCCGGGTGATCTTCGAGACGGCGCTGTTCGACCTGGTGGTGGCCCGCGACATCGCCGGGCCCCCGGCCACCCTGCTGCCCGCCGATGACCTCTACTCCGCGCTGCTGCGCTTCGTGGACACGGGCTACGGCCAGATTCCCGTGGTCGATCCCACCGACGCCACGCGCATCCTGGGGCTCATCAACCGCGAGGACGTGTTCCAGGCCTACCACGCCGCCGTGGCCCGGCTGCGCGGTGAGGCCCCGGCCTCCGGCTGACGGCGGGGAAAACCCTTGCGTCAGGCCGCTGAAACGGCGAGCCACACGGCGCGGAAAAAACACGCCCGGCGCGCAGCAGCAATGCGCGCCGGGCGTGGCTTTTTCGGGCAACGCGACCGGTGGCCGCCTGGGGGCGGGCTGCTAGCGCGCCCGGCGGGTGATGCCCGGGCGCACCTGGCATTTGACGCGGATGGTCCGGCCCAGGGTGCGCGAGCCTTCCACCATGTTGAACGCGCCCGATTCGATGATCTCGGGTTCGGCGCCGTCCAGGTCCGCGCCCAGGGTGCGGATGTGTGCGGCCAGGGCCTGGCGCGCGTCGGCCTCGGCCTGCTCGCGGGTGTAGGTGCGCGGCACGGCGCGGTCCACCCCCAGGGCGGGGATGAGCATGCGGCCCTTGTGCGTGTCGGCGAACAGCTCGGCATCAAGGGTGGTGCGCGTGAGCGCCGCGCCGATGGCGTTGGCCACGGCGTGGTGGGCGGGCAGGCGCACGTCCAGCCCCGAGGCCCGGGCCAGCAGCGGCGCCAGGGCCTGGGCCGGGCCGCCCATGACGTAGTGGCGCACCGGGCGCACCTGCCGCCCGCCCAAAAGCTCGCGGATGGTGTAGACCGGCTTGTCGTTGATCTCGTCCACCAGGTCGCGGGCTGCGGTCAGGATGGCGGCCACCGCCGCGTCCACGGCCCGGCGGGCCAGCTCGCTGGCGGACAGGCCCCAGGGCGCGCCCAGTTCCTCCAGCCCCCGGCGCGAGGCCTCCACATCGCCGAAGGCGCAGGCGCCGGTCACGTTCAGGGCGTCGGTGAGCGCCGGGGCGCAGGGCCGCCCGGCGGCGCCCTGGCCGCAGGTGGCCAGGGCCGGGCCGCGCCGGTCGGGGCCCACGGTGATCCCCGCCGGGCCCACGCGCAGGGCCGAGTCGCCGCCCACGCCGATGGAGCGCACCTTGAGGGCGCCCACCAGGGTCGGATAGGAGCCCACGCTCATGCCGTGCTCCTCGATGACCGGCGAGCCGTCGGCGAACACGGCGATGTCCGTGGTCGTGCCGCCCACGTCGAGGATCACGCAGTCGTCGCGGATGTCGCACAGGGCGATCATGCCCATGACGCTGGCCGCCGGGCCCGAAAGGATGGACTGCACCGGGCAGGCGCGCGACAGCTCCAGGGGCATGGTGCCGCCGTCGGCCTTGAGCACGTTGATCTCCGCCCGCAGCCCGAAGTCGGCCACGCTCTCCTGCACGGCCCAGGCGAAGTCGTTGTACAGCCGCCAGACGGCGCTGTTGAAATAGGCCGTGGCGATGCGCCGGGGGAAGTTGAGCACCCCGGACAGGCTGTGCCCGAGGGTCACATGGTCGGCCCCGCCGCCTGCGGCCAGGGTCCGGGCCATGGCCTGCTCGTGGGCCGGGTTGCGCGTGGAGAACTTGCCCACCGCCGCGAAGACGCGCACCCCCGCCGCCTGCATGGCCGCCACGGCGCGGGCCAGCCCGGCCTCATCCAGGGGCGCGACCTCGGTGCCGCGATGGTCCACGGAGCCGCCAAGCACATGGAAATGCCCGCCCACGCGGTGGTTCTCGGGGTCGATGCCCGGCCCGCCCGCCACCAGCACGCCGACTTCCTCGGTCTTGCCCTCGACGATGGCGTTGGTGGACAGGGTGGTGGACAGGTTCATCCGGCGCACGGCCCCGGGGTCCACCCCGCGCAGCACCGCCGCCAGGGCCGCGCGCACCGAGAGCAGCAGGTTGTCGTGGTCCGTGGGCACCTTGGCCTCGGCCACCACCCGGCCCTTGTCCAGCACCACGGCGTCCGTATGCGTCCCGCCGACGTCGATTCCCAGCAGCATGGCCCCTCTCTTGCGCTCGTGCAGCATGCGGCGGCGCGGGCAAAAGCCCAGGCCGTCCGCGCCAGTGCATACCAAGACGCGGCGCAAGTCAAACCCCTTTCCGGCCAGCGGTCGGTGCAGGGCGGCGAACGGGCCGGGCAGGGGGCAGGGCCGGGGCTCAGGGGCGGCCCGGGGCCGGAATCAGGCCTCGGGGGCGCCGTGCAGGGTCAGCAGGGCGACTTCGGGCGGGCAGTTCACGCGCACGGGCACGCTCACGCCCACGCCGGTGGAGGTGAACACCTGGCGGTGGGTGCCCTCCACGCGCCGCAGGCCCCGGGGGTAGTGGTGGGCCAGGGATGGCAGGATGGGCGCGCCCAGGAAGGGCAGGCGAACCTGTCCGCCGTGGCTGTGCCCGGAGATCTGCAGGGGCAGGTGGTGGCCCGAGCTCTGGGCCAGGAAGTCGGCGTGGTCCGGCTCGTGGACCAGCACGAAGGCCATCTCGTCCTCGGGCACGGAGCGCAGGGCGCGGTAGTGGTCGGCCAGGCCCTCGGTCACCGAGTCCAGCCCCACCAGGCGCAGGGAGGCCGCGCCGTAGGCGATGCTGCGCGACTCGTTGACCAGCAGGTCCACCCCCGCGCGGCCCAGGGGCACGGAGGTCTTGCGCAGGTCCAGATGGTGGTCGTGGTTGCCCGGGCAGGCGAACACGCCCAGGTTGGCGATGAGGTCCGACAGGGCGTCGGCGCAGGCCTCGGCCTGCTCCGGGGTGTCCTGGAAAAAGTCGCCGGGCAGCAGCACCATGTCCGGGCGCAGGGAGTTCATGATTGCCACGGCGCCTGCCACGAACTCGGGCGACACATAGTCGCCTACATGGAAATCGGACATCACGCCCACGCGCAGCCCCTCCAGCGAGCGGGGCAGCCCCGGGATGACCACCGCCGTGGAGTTGGTCACGATGCGGCTGGGGGCGACCAGGGAGGCGTACTGCACGCCCACCCCGGCCACGCAGGCGCAGCCCGCGAAGCGCAGAAAGGTCCGGCGCGACATGCGCGAGGAAACGGGTTCGAGTTCGATGTCGTTCAGGGACATTGCTTTTGCTTCTTTGCGCGGTCTGCGAAAAGGATTGTGAACAGCCAGTTAGGCGCTGCGGGGCCCGGAGCACTCCGGGCGCGGGGAAAGGGGGCTGGTGGCGAAGCCCTGCGGGCAGGCCGCGTGCCGCAAGGCCCGGCTGGCCCTGGAACGGGCCGGGACCGGGTGGCGAAGCCCCTCGCGCGGCAAGGTCTGCAACACCAATTTGGCGTCCATGTGCAAAACTCCACACCAACGGCGGCAAGCGAGATATGGGCCCGATTTCAGGCGCCGTCAATGGGCATGCAAAGAAATATTTTCAAACATGCCACACCCTGGACGCGCCCGCAAGACCGGCAACCCTTTACCGGGTCCGCCCGTTTCTGCTAGCATGGGCCAGCCCCGATTCCACAGCCGACGGACCCAGCAGCAGGCCCCCCATGACCCAGCCCCCGGAAGACACCCCGACCACGCCCGCCCAAGGCCAGCCAGAGGCCTCCGCCCGCGAGGAACTGCTCGAGCGCCTGCTGGCCGCCGCCAGGGAGCAGGCCGTGGCCGTCCGCCACTACCAGTTCATCGCCGACTCCTCGCGCGATTTCATGACCCTGGTGGCCCGGGGCTACCGCTACGAGGCGGCCAACGCCTGCTATCTGGCCGCCATGGGCCTGCGCCCCGCCGATCTGGCCGGGCGCTCCGTGGCCGAGCTGTGGGGGGCGGAGGTCTTCGCCCGGCACATCCAGCCCAGCCTGGACGCCGCCTTCGCGGGGCGGACCGTGAGCTACGAGGCCTGGTTCGATTTTCCCAACCTGGGCCGGGGGTTCTGGGAGGTCATCTTCGCGCCCTACCGCGACGAGTCCGGCGCGGTGACCCACGTCTCCGTGGTCTCCCACGACCTGACCGACCGCCGTCTGGCCGAGGAGGCCCTGCGCCAGTCCGAAAGCAAGTACGAGTCCATCGTCGAGAGCCTGCCCGACATCGTCTACCGCCTGGACGAGCAGGGGCGCATCGTCTTCGTCAACGGCGCCGTGCGCCGCTACGGCTACGAGCCCGCCGAGCTCACGGGCACGCCCCTGCTGGAGCTGGTGCATCCCGACGACCGCGAGCAGGCCCGCAACAGGATCGACGAACGCCGCACCGGGACGCGGCGTACCGCTAACCTGGAGCTGCGCCTGCTCACCCGGGCCGGCAGCCCGGTGGACGTGGAGATCCGCGCGGAAACACCCGTGTTCTCCTTCCAGGCCGAGGGCATCTATGTCGCCCCGGGCCCGGGCCCGGGCCCGGAGAGCTTCGCGGGCACCCAGGGCCTGGCCCGCGACATCACCGAGCGCAAGCGCATGGAGCTGCTGGCCGACGAGCGCGCCGCCCTGTACAGGGTCATCTTCGAGCACTCGGCCTCGGGCATGCTGTCCATCGCCCGCGACGGGACCATCGGGCGCATCAACCGCAAGTTCAGCGCCATTGTCGGCTGGACGGGGGAGGAGGTCGCGGGCAGGCAGTTCATCGACTTCGTGGCCCCGGACTCGCGCGACATGGTCCTGGCGAACCGCGCGGTGCGCATGCGCGGCGGGACGGCCCCGGACGAATACGAGCTGGACGTGATCCACCGCGACGGGCACCCGGTGACGGTGCTCATCCAGGTGGGTATGCTGCCCGAATCGGGCACGGCCATCGTCTCCGCCGTGGACATCACCGCGCGCAAGCGCACCGAGGAGGCCCTGCTCCAGGCCAAGGAGTCTGCCGAGCGCGCCAGCCGGATCAAGAACGAGTTTCTGGCCAACATGAGCCACGAGGTGCGCACGCCGCTCAACGGCATCCTGGGCATGGCCGAGCTGACCCTGCTCACGACGCTGACCGGCGAGCAGCGCGAGAACCTGGAGATGATCCGCGAGTCGGGCCGCAACCTGCTGGCCATTCTCAACGACCTGCTGGACATCTCGCGCATCGAGGCCGGGCGCATGGCCCTGGAGGCCAGCCGCTTCTCCCTGCGCAACGTGCTGCGCGCGGTGGAGGCCACCTACCGCCGCCAGGCCGAGGCCAAGGGCCTGGCCCTGGAGTTCGACGTGGCCGGGCCGGGCATGGACGACCTGCTGGGCGACGGCGGCCGCATCCGCCAGGTGCTGTCCAACCTGGTGGGCAACGCCCTGAAGTTCACTCCCGCCGGGAGCGTGCGCGTGTCGGCCTGGCTGCTGGACACGCCCCCGGGCACCGCCCGGCGTCTGCTGTTTCGCGTGCGCGACACCGGGGTCGGCATTCCCGCCGAGCTGCTGGACATGATGTTCGAGCCCTTCACCCAGGCCGACGGCTCCTTCACCCGCCGCTACTCCGGCACGGGCCTGGGCCTGGGCATCGTGCGGCGCCTGGTGCGGCTCATGGGCGGGGTCATCGACGTGGACTCCGAGCCCGGCCAGGGCACGGCGGTCTGGTTCACCGTGCCCCTGCGCCCGGGCGGGGCCGCCGCGCCGCAGCCCGAGGCCCGGCCCGCCGTGGCCGACGCCCCGCGCGCCCTGCGCGTGCTCGTGGCCGAGGACAACGTCGTCAACCGCATCTACGCCGAACGGCTGGTGCGCGAGCTGGGGCACAGCGCCGTGGCCGTGGCCGATGGCCACGAGGCCCTGCGCGCCCTGGCGGGCGGCGGCTTCGACCTGGTGCTCATGGACGTGCAGATGCCCGGGCTGGACGGGGTGCAGGCCACGCGCAGCATCCGCGCGGGCGAGGTGCCGGGAGTCGATCCGGCCCTGCCGGTCATCGCCATGACCGCCCACGCCATGAAGGGCGACCGCGAGGTCTTCCTGGACGCGGGCATGGACGAGTATGTGTCCAAGCCCGTGGCGCCGCAGGAGCTGCGCGCCGCCATCGCCCGCGCCGTGCGCTGAGGGCCCCGGCTTGCTGGGCCCCGGCCCGGCTGCTACCCTGGGCCCCGCAAGGAGGGCCCCATGCAACCGTCCGCCGTCCACGACGCCATCGCCCGCCTGGGCGCCACCCTGAACGCCGCAGGCCTGTTCCTGGCCACCGCCGAGTCCTGCACCGGCGGGCTCATCGCCAGCACCCTGACCGATGTGCCCGGCAGCTCGCTGTGGTTCCGGGGCGCGGTGGTGGCCTACGCCAACGAGGTCAAGGCCGGTCTTCTGGGCGTGCCCCCGGAGCTGCTGGCCGTCCACGGCGCCGTGAGCGAGCCCGTGGTCCGGGCCATGGCCCTGGGCGCGGCCCGGGCCCTGGGCGCGCAGTGCGCCGTGGCCGTTTCGGGCATCGCCGGGCCCGGGGGCGGCAGCGCGGACAAGCCCGTGGGCATGGTCTGGATGGCTTTTCTGGTGGACGGCGCCCTGAGCACCCGGCTGCATCGGTTCGACGGCTCGCGCCACGCGGTGAAGGCCGCCGCCGTGGCCGCCGCCGTGGCCGGGCTGCTGGAACGGCTGGGCCCGGGGGCGGCGGAAGGGCCATGCGCCGGGGCGCGGCCCCCGGCTCCGGGCGCGGGCCCCGGGCGGGGCTGAGGCCGTGCCTGGGCTGCGGTTGTTCCTCGGCCTGGGGCTGCCCCCGGCCTGGCAGGACGCCCTGGCGCGGCTGGAGGCCGAGCTGCGGCCCGGGCTGCGCTCGCGCACTGCGTGGACCAGGCCGGGCAACTGGCACCTGACCCTGCGCTTTCTGGGCGCGGTGGACCAGGGGCGGCTGGGCGCCCTGCGCCAGGCCCTGGCGGCGGTGGCCTTTGCGCCCTTCACCCTGCGCGCCGGGGGCGCGGGGCGCTTCCCTGCCGAGGGGGCCGGGCCGGTGCGTGTGGTCTGGGTCGGGGTGGAGGAGGGCGGGGCGGAGCTGGCGGCCCTGGCGGCGGCCATCGACGCCGCCCTGGAGCCCCTGGGCCTGGGGCCCCGGGAGCGCCCCTTCAGGCCGCACCTGACCCTGCTGCGGGTCAAGGCCGACGCGGGCGACGCGTGGGCGGAGCTGATGGAAAAGGTGGCGCGGGTGCCCTGGCCCGCCCACGGCGTGGAGTCATTCACGCTGTGGCGGAGCGTCCCTGGTCCGGACGGGCCAAAATACACCGCGCTCGCCGGGTTCGGGGCCACGTCCCTGTGGCGTCCGCCCGACGGCGCCGGCGCCCCCGCAGGGGGCGGCGCCGGTTTGGGAGGCTACGCCAGGTAGTCCCCGCGGTTGAACTTGATGCGCTCGGTCACGGCCAGGATCTCCATCTCGTCCACCACGGCCTGCAGGCCGGGGTCGTTGGAGGCCAGGCCAGGGTAGCGGCCCTTGAGCGCAGCCACGCCCTGCTCGATGTTCTCCAGCACCCCGTTGGCCTGGCGCAGGTTCAGGCTGGCCGAGGGTTCCTGAAGCTGGGTCGCGTACTCTTCCCATTCATCCAAGAGGGTTTCCAGGCTGTCCATGACGCTTTGCCCCGACTCAGAGTTCTCGCCCGTTCCGGCGGCCGCCTGGGCCGCGAGGACCATGGAGGACAGACCCGCCCCCGGAGGCGGGGCCACGGCCTGCGCCGCAGTCTGCTCCTCGGCCTTGCCGACCTCCCTGGCGAGCAGGTCCCCGAACCCGGCGTCCGCCTCGGCGGCGCGCCTGGCCCTGGCCTGTTCCTGTTCGGTGGCCCTGACTTGATCAGGATGGATCTTCATGTTGCACTCCTATCCTGCAGTTTCCCGGAGCGGAGCAAAAAGCCTGCCAAACCCTTTGCGACTGCAACCTGCTGGAATAAAAAGAACTGCCCTTCGGGGCGGCGGCAGGATTTGCCTGCTGCCCGCCTCCGGGGCCGCCCCCGGGGCCGGGCGCCAGGGCCTGACAATACGTGAGAAAAAAACCCTTGTCTAATGCCTTCCCAGGGGCTACAGGATAGATGTAATTCCCTCACAACGTTCCAGTTTTGGCCTTCCGGCCACAGCGGAACCAACGCCCGGGCAGCCCCCGGGAAGACTCACGGAGGAAACCATGCCGGACATCAAGAAGATCCTGTGCGCGGTGGACTTCTCCGATTCCAGCCGCATCGTCGCCGCATACGCCGCCACCCTCGCCCGCAGCCTGGGCGCGGAGGTCGTGGTGCTCTACGTCGCCCCCTCGCTGACCCAGTACGTGGGCTTCCACGTCCCGCCGTCCAGCATCGAGAGTTTCGTGGGCGGCATCGTTGACGGCGCCGAGCAGACCATGGAGAAGTTCATCGAGGAGCATTTCAAGGGCCTGACGGCCGCAGGCAAGGTCACCACCGGCTACGCCGCCGAGGAGATCCTCACCGTGGCCCAGGAGAACGGCGCGGACATGATCGTCATGGGCACCCATGGCCGCAAGGGCATCGACCGCATCCTGTTCGGCTCCGTGGCCGAGAAGGTCGTCAAGAGCGCGCCCATCCCCGTGTTCACCGTCCGGCCCGAGTAGGCCTTGGGCCGGGCCTTCCGCTCGGACCCCAGGCCGGGCCGCCCGGCCCGAAAGCCCGGCCTGGGGCCGGGGCCGCCTCCGCCCGGGCCCCGCTTCCCGCTTTTGCCGCCCGGGCCGCGCCAGCGGTCCGGGCGGCTCCCGGCCCCTGGCCGAAAAAGGTTGCGCCCGGCCCGCCAATGGGCGACCATCGGCCCTGCGCCAGCCGCCAGGAGCCCCCATGCACGTCCCCCAACGCCAAGCCCGCATCGCCAGCCTGCTGCACCGCCTCGCCGCCGCCCCGCCCCAGGTGCTGCTGCTCGAAGGCGGCGACGCGCCCGAGCGCGAGGCCCTGGGCCTGTTCTGGGCCGCGCGGCTCAACTGCGCCGGGCCCGGGGCGCCCTGCGGGGCGTGCCGCTCCTGCGTGCAGGTCCAGGAGCGGGTGCACCCGGACCTGGTGTTCTTCGACGGCGGGCAGGACAAGATCAAGATCGAGGACGTGCGCGAGCTGCGGCCCCTGCTGGGCCAGGCCCCGCGCGGCGACGGCGTGCGCGTGGTCGTCTTCCACGAGGCCCAGGAGCTGACGCCCCAGGCGGCCAACGCCCTGCTCAAGTCCCTGGAGGAGCCCAGCCGGTCCACGGTGTTCGCCCTGCTGGCGCCCCAGCGCGAATGGCTGCTGCCGACCCTGGTCTCGCGCAGCTGGACCCTGACCCTGGCCTGGCCCGGGGAGCCCGAAGCCGACCCGGCCATCGCCGAATGGCTGGGCGCGCTCATGGAATTCTGGCGCACGGGCCAGGGCTGGTTCCGGCGTACGGGGGTCAAGGGCGCGGTGGACAAGCACCTGGCCATGGCCCTGGTGCTGGCCCTGCAACGCGAGATCGCCCGGGCCCTGTGCGGGCGCACGGCCAGCCCCGCAGCCCAGGGCTTCGCCAGGCTGACGCCCGCGCGCCTGCGCCACGTCGATCTCGCCCTGGCCCACGCCCAGGACGCTCTGTCCCTGCCCACGCCCGTGAACCCGGCCCTGGTGCTGGACTGGCTGGCGACCCACGTCCACAAGGCCCTGCGCGCCCGGGCGTAGTCGCCCGGCCCGCGCGCCCAGCGGATGGCCTCCGCGCCCAGGGCGCCGCACTTCCCGATGCGCAAGAAAACGGGGCCGCCCCGCTGGGGGCAGCCCCGGAACATTCAGCAGGCGCCGGGAAAATCCGGGCTGGCTGCCCTGCCTCCGCCACCCGGGCCCGGGCCCTGCGGCGGCGCGCGGCGCGTCCGCCGGGGGGCCCTAGCTGTTGTCGGCCACGATCTCCAGCAGGTAGCGCCCGTAGTGGGTCTTGGCCAGGGGTTGGGCCAGGGCTTCGAGCTGGGGCAGGCGGATGTAGCCCATGCGCCAGGCGATCTCCTCCACGCAGGCGATGATCACGCCCTGGCGCTCCTGCACGGCCTGCACGAAATTGCCCGCCTGGAGCAGCGACTCGTGGGTGCCCGTGTCCAGCCAGGCCAGGCCGCGCCCGAAGAACTCGGCCTTGAGGTCGCCCCGGCGCAGGTAGGCGTTGTTCACGTCGGTGATCTCCAGCTCCCCGCGCGCCGAGGGCGTCAGCTTGCGGGCGATCTCCACCACGTCGTTGTCGTAGAAGTACAGCCCCGTCACCGCGTAGCGCGACCTGGGCCGCGCGGGCTTCTCCTCGATGCTGACCACGTTGTGCAGCGCGTCGAACTCCACCACGCCGTAGCGCTCGGGGTCGCGCACCTTGTAGCCGAAGATGATGCCGCCCTTCTCCAGCCGGGCGCAGGCCTGCAGGGTCACGGACAGCCCGTGGCCGTAGAAGATGTTGTCGCCAAGCACCAGGCAGACCGTGTCGTCGCCAATGAACTCCGCCCCCAGCAGGAAGGCCTGGGCCAGGCCGTCGGGGCTGGGCTGCTCCTTGTATTCCAGGGTCAGCCCCAGCTGGGAGCCGTCGCCCAGCAGCTCGCGGAAGCGCGGCAGGTCCTGGGGCGTGGAGATGATCAGGATCTCGCGGATGCCCGCCAGCATGAGCACCGACAGCGGGTAGTAGATCATGGGCTTGTCGTAGATGGGCAAAAGCTGCTTGCTCACCGTGAGGGTCAGCGGATACAGCCGCGTGCCCGAGCCGCCCGCGAGGATGATGCCTTTCATGGAGACCTCGTGCGTGGTTTTACTTCGCCACCGTCTTGGGATAGGTGTTTCCAGGCGGCCCGCAGGCACCGCCCGCGCGGGACGCCGCGTTCTTTGCGCAAGCTATCCCATTTCCCGGCAATGGAAAACCCCCGGCCAAGGCCAACGGAGGCCCCGTGCGCCCGCAGTTGCAGTTCCCCCTGATGCTCGTTGCCCTCGTGGGCTTCATGGCCGCCCTGGCGCTGCTGTTCATCCTGGTCCAGGTCGGCCTGGTGACCCTGGCCTTTGCCAAGCTGGGCCTGAGCCCGGCCCAGGGCTTCGCGCTGCTCTTCGCCACCCTGCTGGGCAGCGGGGTGAACATCCCCGTGGTCCGCACGGGGCTGCTGGTCCGGCGCCCGGTGCTGCGCGGCTTCACCAGCTTCGGCCAGCTGCGCATGGCCGCCGAAACCGAACTGGTGCCCCAGACCATCGCCGTGAACCTGGGCGGCTGCGTGATCCCCTGCCTGCTGTGCCTGTCCCTGGTCAGCCGCATGGGCGCCCCGGCAGGGCTGCTGCTGGCCACGGGCGCGGTGACGGGGCTGTGCTACGCCCTGGCCCGGCCCCTGCCCGGGCGCGGCATCGCCGTCCCCGTGCTGCTGCCGCCCCTGGCCACGGCCCTGGCCGCGCTGCTGCTGGCCCCGCCGGAGCTGACCGCCCCCGTGGCCTACGTGGCGGGCACCCTGGGCACCCTGGTGGGCGCAGACCTGCTGCACCTGGCCACCCCGCGCACCCGCCGCGCCCTGGACGCCCCCGTGCTGTCCATCGGCGGCGCGGGCACCTTCGACGGCATCTTCATCACCGGCATCGTGGCCGTGCTGCTGGCCTGAGCCGCACCCGGAGGCACCCCCATGAACGAGACCTTCCCCGCCACCGTCCTGACCGCGCCTGCAGCCCTCGACCTCGCCCCCGGGCAGGCCGTGCTGGCCGCCCCCGCCGCCGCCGGGCTGCCCGGCCTGCACTGCGACCCCGCCGCCTGCGCCCTGCCCGTGGGCACCCGCCTGACCCCCGCGCTCGCAGGGGCGGCCCTGGTGGTCGAGGCGCGCCTGACCGTGCCCGGCCCGGAACAGGCCCCGGCCCCGGCCCTGGCCCTGCGCGCCACCGCCGCCCTGACCCTGGCCCCCGGCGAGCATCCCTGCACCGCCGCGCGCCCCGGGCTGGCCCTGGCCGTGGTCATCCTCTCCGACAAGGGCGCCGCAGGCCTGCGCGAGGACAAATGCGCGCCCATCATCCTGGAACGCGCAGGCGCGGCCCTGGCCCTGGCCCACGCCCGGACCTGGATCATCCCCGACGACCCCGCACGCCTGCGCGCCCTGCTTACCGAGCTGTGCCTGACCCAGGGCTTCGACCTCGTGCTCACCAGCGGCGGCACGGGCGTAGGCCCGCGCGACACCACCCCCGAGGCGACCCTCGCCGTCATCGACCGCCGCCTGCCCGGCTTCGAGCGCGCCATGACCGCCGCCTCCCTGGCCGCCACGCCCCACGGCGCCATCTCGCGCGCCGTGGCCGGAACCCTGGGCCGCGCCCTGGTGGTCAACATGCCCGGCTCGCCCAAGGCCGTGGCCGAAAACCTCGACCCCCTGCTGCCCACCATCACCCATACCCTGAAGAAGCTCCAGGGCGACCCCGAGGACTGCGCCCAGGCCTGAGGCGCCCCGCGCCGCGCGGCGCAGCCAGGGGGCTCCGCCCCCTGGACCCCCGCAAGGGGCCGGGGGCCCCTTGACCCCGCCCGCCGCCCCGGGCCCGCACGGCGAAGCGCCGCGCAGGCCCGGGGCGGGACGCGTCCGGCGTTCAGGTTCTATCGCGTGAAGGGTGACACGGCCTTGGGAGCAAGACAGGACGGGGGAAAGAGGCACCCGGGCTGCCTGCAAGACCCTGGCCCGTGCTTCCCCGGGGCTGCCATGCGGCGCTTCGCCGCGTGGCGGCCCCGGGCGGGCGGGGTCAAGGGGGCGTTGCCCCCTTGCAGGGGGTGCAGGGGGACGGCGTCCCCCTGCCGGGGTCCGGGGCAGCGCCCCGGCAGGCCGCCGCCGCGCCGCCCGCGTTGCGCTCGAGCCATTCGGGGCACAGCCGGCCCTCCTCCACGGCGACGATGGCGTCGCCCAGCTCCCGGGCTTCGCCCAGGTCGTGGGTCACGTGCAGGATGGGCACGCCCAGCGTGGCCTTGAGCCCGGCCAGCTCCGTGCGCAGGGCGCGCCGGGTGGCGGCGTCCAGGGCCGAGAAGGGCTCGTCGAGCAGCAGCAGCACGGGGTCGCGGGCCAGGGCCTGGCAGAAGGCGGCCCGCTGGCGCTCGCCGCCCGAGATGGCCCCGGGCCGCTTGCCCGCCAGCCGGGCGATGCCGAAGAGCGTAAGCAGCTCGTCCACCCGCTCCTTGCGCCGCGCGGCGATGGCCACGTTGGCCCGCACGGTCAGGTGCGGGAACAGCGGGTAGTCCTGGAACACGAAGCCCAGGCCCCGCTGGCGCGGGGGCACGAAGACCCCGGCCCGGGTATCCACCCACACGGTAGACCCCAGGGCCACGCGGCCCTCGTCGGGCCGTTCCAGCCCGGCGGCGATGCGCATGAGCGTCGTCTTGCCCGCGCCCGAGGGGCCCACCAGGGCGGTCAGCGTGCCCGGCTCGCAGCGCAGCTCCGCTTCGAGGGTGAAGTGCGGCAGGCGCTTGCGCACGGTCATGGCCAGGGGCATCTAGCGCCTCCCGTTCATGCTGTTGATGGCCACCAGCGCCGCGAAGCTCACGGGTACCAGCGCCAGGCAGATCATGAGCGCGTCGTTGTAGCGCATGGCTTCCACGGCCTCGTAGATGGCGATGGCCGCCACCTTGGTGCTGCCGGGGATGCTGCCGCCGACCATGAGGATGACCCCGAACTCGCCCAGGCTGTGGGCGAACACCAGCACCGATGCCGCGGCCAGCCCGGGCAGGCTGCACGGCAGCACCACCCGGAAGAACGTGCGCAGCGGCGACAGGCCGAGCACTGCGCTGGCCTCCAGCAGCCGGGGGTCGAGCTTTTCGAAGGCCGTGCGCAGCGGCTGCACGGCAAAGGGCAGGTTGTAGACCAGCGAGGCCAGCACGATGCCTGTGAAGCTGAACACCAGCCGCTGCCCGGTGAGCGACTCCCAGGTGCCGCCCAGGGCGCCCTGCGGGCGCATGGCCAGCAGCAGGGCGAACCCCAGGACCGTTGGCGGCAGCACCATGGGCAGGGACACCAGGGCGTCCAGCAGGCTCTTGCCGGGGAAGCGCCGGAAGGCCAGGACGTAGGCCAACGGCGCCGCCGCCAACGGGATGAGCAGCGTCGTGATCAGGGCCAGCTTGGCCGAGAGGACGAGCGGCTCAAGCATCTATTCGTATCCGTACTTGGCCTTGATGGCCGCGACCTCGGGCGTGCCCAGGAACTCGACGAACCGGCGCGCGGCCTCGGGGTTGGGCGCGCTGGTCAGCACGCAGGCGGCCTGGACGACCTTCGGGGCCTCGGGCACTTCCAGGAAGCAGCCCTTTGCGCCCTCGGGGGTGAAGGTGGACGACAGGGCGCAGAAGCCCGCGTCCGCCGCGCCGGAAGCAGCGAACTGGAAAGGCTGGCTGATGTTCTGCCCGAAGACCAGCACAGGCTGCACCTCGTCCCACAGGCCCACGGCCTGCATGGCCTTCATGGACGCCGTGCCGTAGGGCGCGGTCTCCACGTTGGCGATGGCCACCTTGGCGCTGGCGCGCACGGCCTCGGGCCAGGACATGGCGCACAGCTCCTTCTTGAGCGTCCAGAGCACCACGCGGCCCGTGGCGTAGACAAAGGGCGCCTCGGCGCGGCCTTCGGCCAGCAGCTTGGCCGGGGTGTCCTCGTTGGCGGCCAGCAGGATGTCGAAGGGCGCGCCGCTGACGATCTGGCCGTACAGCTTGCCCGTGGACGTGTAGGTGGCCTCGGCCTTGAGGCCGGTGGCCTTCTCGAAGGCGGGGATGATCTCCTCCATGGCCGGGGTGAAGTTGGCGGCCTGGGCCAGCAAGAGGTCCGCCGCCGGGGCCGGGGCCGCCGCCAGGACCAGCAGCAGGGCGGCAAGCAGGGACGCGAGACGTTTCATGGTGACACTCCGATGGTTGCGGTTGTCCCGGATTTCCACCATGCTCCGGGAGGGAAATGATGCTGCACCTATACGGCTGGCGCCCGGACCGGGCAACGCGGTCACGCTTGCGGGAAAACGCGTGACCGGCCCCGGCCCCGCAGGGAGGAAACGGCGATGACGGAGGAAACGGCACGGGCCGGAAACGGGGCGGAACGAGCCCCCGGGCGCCTGGACCCCAGCCGGATATTCACCGTGCCCCCCGGGGTGCGCCACCTGGACGCCGGGCAACTGGCGCGCCTGGAGGCCGCCTTCCGCGCCTGGGCCGAGGCCGGGCGCGGCGCGCAGGCCCGCCGGGCGCGCCTGCGCCTGCTGCTGCTCTTCCTGGTGCTGCGCTACACCGGGGCCCGCCTGGGCGAGGCCACCGGCCTGGACGACCGCGCCGACCTGGACCTTGACGGGGCCAGCGCCACCCTGGGCGCGGGCGGCGCCCGGCGCGTGGTGCCCCTGCCGCGCCTGCTGTGCCGCGAGCTGGCCGCCTTCCGCGACGGGCCCATGGGCGCGGGCCTGGCCGGGAGCGCCTTTGCCGTGGACCCCGGCTACGTGCGCCGGGTGTTCTACGCCCGGGCCGAGGCCTGCGGCCTGCCCCGCGAGCTGTGCGCCCCGCGCGTGCTGCGCGCCTCGCGTGCCGTGGAGCTGTTGCGCAGCGGGGTGCCCCTGGCCGTGGTCCGCGACGTGCTCGGCCAGTCGTCGGCAGACCTGACCGCCGTCTATCAGGCCTACTCCAGCGAGGACGCGCGGCACATCGTGCGCCGCCTGGCCCCCGACGACCAGCCCCTGCGCACCAGCGCGCGCAACAGCTTCCCCTGCCGCGTGGAGCGCGTCACCCGCGACGCCGTCATGGCCGAAATCGCCCTGCGCACCTACTCGGGCACGCCCCTGTATTCCATCATCACCGCCGAAAGCGCGCGCAACCTGGGCCTGGAGCCCGGGGTGCCGGTCATGGCCACCGTCAAGGCCCCGCTGGTGGAGGTGGTGCAGGCCGACGGGGCCCGGAGCTGCGCGCGCAACGCCCTGGCCGCAGTGGTCAGCGCCGTGCGCGCCACGGAGGTCGTGGCCGAGGTCACCGGCGAGGCCGCCGACGGCGCGCGCCTGTGCGCCCTGGTCGGCACCGCCGCCCTGCGCGAGGCGCCCCTGGCCCCCGGCGATCTGGTCCAGTTCCGCTTCAAGGCCATGGCCGTGGTGCTCGGCGCCCTGTAGCGCCGCCCCGGACCCCGGCAGGGCCGCAGGCCCGGGGGGACGCTGTCCCCCCGCCCCCCCTGCAAGGGGGCAACGCCCCCTTGACCCCGCCCGCCGCCCCGGGCCCGCACGGCGAAACGCCGCGCAGGCCCGGGGCGGGACGCGTCCGGCGTTCAGGTTCTATCGCGTGAAGGGGCACACGGCCTTGGGAGCAAGGCAGGACGGGGAAAGAGGCATCAAAAAACCTGAAGCGCGCTTCCCCGGGGCCGTCATGCGGCGCTTCGCCGCGTGGCGGCCCCGGGCGTACGGGGTCAAGGGGCCCTTGGCCCCTTGCGGGGGTCCAGGGGGCAGCGCCCCCTGGCTTTTCCCCTCAAGGATGGGGGCGGCGCCTCGGCGGCGCGTCAGTCCTCGCCGGGGGTGTCGTCCTTGGTTTTGCGGCTGCCCGCGTAGAGGTCGTAGAGCAGCAGGCGGCATTCGATGGGGCCGTTCATGAGCGGCAGGCGGGCGCGGGTGCGCAGGCCGATTTTCGCGGCCAGGCGGGGGTTGCCGGTGAACACCGCGCCGACGTAGCCCTGGCAGCGCTGCTTGAGGAAGTCGCCCAGGGCGGCGTGCACGGGTTCCAGGGCGGCCTCGTCGCCCAGGCGCAGGCCGTATTCGGGGTTCACGGCGATGAGGTTCACGGCGCGGCGCTGGGGTTCGGGCACGGTGGTGTCCTGGAAGTCGCAGGTGTCCAGTTCCACGAGGCTGTCCAGGCCTGCGGCGGCGGCGTTGTGCCGGGCGGCGGCGATGGCCTGGGGGTCGTGGTCGGTGGCGATGATGCGGCCCCGGGTGGTGGGCCGGGCGCGGGAGCGGGCCTCGTCGCGCAGGGCCTGCCAGCGCGCGGGGTCGAAGGCGGGCAGGTGCTGGAAGGCGAAGTGCTCGCGCAGCAGGCCCGGGGCGGTGCCCGTGGCCATCAGGGCGGCTTCCAGGGCCAGGGTGCCGCTGCCGCACATGGGGTTGACCATGTTGCCCAGGCCGTTGAAGCCTGCGGCCAGCAGGCAGGCGGCGGCCAGGGTTTCGCGCATGGGCGCGCTGTGGGGCATGGTGCGGTAGCCGCGGTTGGAGAGGGGCTCGCCGCTGGTGTCCAGGCTCAGGGACACGGAGCGGCCTTGCCAGTGCAGGGAAAGCACGCTGCCGGTGCGCTCGGGCCCGGAGTCGGGGCGTCGGCCCACGGCGGCGACCATGCGGTCCACCACGGCGTCCTTGACGCGCAGGTTGGCGAAGCGCGCGTCGCGGATGGAGGGGTTGTCCACGCTGGAGACCACGGTGAGGTGCCCGTCGGCGGGGATGGCCTGCTCCCAGGGCACTTCGGCCAGGGCGGCGTAGAGTTGGTCGGCGTTTTCGGCCTTGGTGCGCAGCACTTCCCACAGTACGCGGTGGGCGGTGCGCAGGTGCAGGTTCAGGCGCAGGCAGTCGTCCAGGCTGGCGCGCAGGGCCACGCCCAGGGGGCGCGTGGCCTCGGGGCGCAGGCCCAGGGCGCGGATTTCGCGCTCCAGCATGGGTTCCACGCCGCTGGCGCAGGTGACGAAGACGAAACTTTTGCGGTGGAAATCGAACACGGGGGCTCCGGGGTGCGGGTTGCGGGGCTGGCGCCCTGGGCGGTGCATAGCCCGCCCGGGCGCGGGGGGCAAGGGCGGGTTGCGCGGCTTGCCTGGCGGGGCGTTTCCGGGCATCATGGCGGGTACGCCTGCGCCATCCGGCGTTTCGCCACGACATACAACCAGCAAGGACCGGCCATGATCGGAACCATGCGGCGGCTTGGCCGCCTGTTCGACCCCAGGAGCGCGAAATCCCTGATCCTGGCCCTGGACCACGGGGCCAGCGAGGGCATGATCAGCGGGCTCGCGGAGTTTCCCGCGCTGCTGGCGGGCATCGCGCAGCTGCCCGTGCAGGGGGTGGTGCTCAACAAGGGCCTGGCCCGGGCCAGCGTGTCGTCCATCGACCTGGGCAAGCGCGTGGTGATCCAGCTTTCGGCGGGCACCAGGCACGGGGTGCCGACGTACAACCAGAGCCTGGTCTGCTCGCTGTCCGAGGCGTTGCGCCTGGGGGCCGACGCGGTGTCGGTGCACGTGAACATCGGCAACGACCTGGAAGACCGGATGCTCACGGACTTCGGCATGGTCACCGACGAGGCCCACGGGCTGGGCATCCCGGTCATGGCCGTGATCTACGCGCGCGGCGGGCAGATCGTCAACGAGCTGGACCCCTCGCTCATCGGGCATTGCATCCGCCTGGGCGGCGAGCTGGGGGCGGACATCGTCTGCGCGCCGTATTCGGGCGATGCGCAGCGGTTTTCCCAGGCCGTGGCGGCCTGCCCGGTGCCGGTGCTGCTGGCGGGCGGGCCCGGGCAGTCCAACTGGGAGGGCTTCAAGCGCGCGGTGGCCGACGGCCTGGGGGCCGGGGCCGCCGGGGCGGTGCTCGGGCGCAGCATCTTCCAGCACAAGGAGCCGCTGGTCGCCCTGGCCGAGATGTGCGCCCTGGTCCACGGCGACCCCAACCCCTGACCCCGGAGGCACCCATGGGCACGACGCGCAGCATCGACATCGAGTACACCGGCGGGCTGGCCGTGACGGCGCACATGCAGGGCCGGGCCATCGCCACGGATCAGTCCGTGGAGGACGGCGGGCAGGGCGCGGCGCCTTCGCCCTTCGACCTGTTCCTGGCTTCGCTGGCCACCTGCGCGGGGCTTTACGCCCTGCGCTTCTGCCAGAGCCGCTCCCTGTCCACCGAGGGCCTGGGGCTGACGGTGAGCTGCACCTTCGCCGACAAGGGCTTCCACGTGCGGGCCATGGACTTCGCCCTGACCCTGCCTGCGGGCTTTCCCGACAAGTACCGCGACGCGCTGGTGCGCGCCGTGGAGCTGTGCACGGTGAAGAAGCATATCCTGGACCCGCCCGCGTTCTCGGTGCGCGTGGCCGGGTAGGGCCTGCGGCACCGTGCCGCCCTGCGGGGCGGCGCAACCCCGCGCGCGGCTGGTACTCCCGGCCCGCGCGGGGTTCGCGCGTTTTTGGCCGCGCAAGCGTGGGGCACACGGTGGTGGCGCGGCGGCGGCGTCCTGTGCTAGGCTTGGGCCAGGCGCCCGCTCCGGGCGCGGGAGGGAATGGCATGGACGAAGGACGCATCCGCCTGGGCATCGCGCGGTGCCTTTTGGGCGACGCCGTGCGCTACGACGGCACGCACAAGCTCGACCGCACCCTGCGCGACGGGCTGGGGCAATTCGTGGACTGGGTGCCGGTGTGCCCGGAGGTGGAATGCGGCATGCCCGTGCCGCGCGAGGCCGTGCGCCTGGTGGGCGATCCGGCGGCGCCCCGGCTGGTGGGCCGCGCCTCGGGCACGGATTTCACCGCGCAGATGCGCGCCTGGGGCCAGGAGCGCCTGGAGGCCCTGGCGGGCGAGGGGTTGTGCGGCTATGTGTTCCGCTACGGGTCGCCCTCCAGCGGCATGAGCCGGGTCAAGGTCTACCGCGAGGACGGCGGCCCCCCGCGCCACGACGGCGCGGGCCTGTGGGCGGGCATGGTCATGGCCCGCTTTCCCGACCTGCCCTTCGAGGACGACGGGCGCCTGCGCGACCCGGCCATCCGCGAGAATTTCATCACCCGCGTGTTCACCCTGATGCGCTGGCGCCAGGCCATGGCCGGGGGCGCCACGCCCGGGGCGCTGGTGGACTTCCACACCCGCCACAAGCTGCTGCTCATGGCCCACAGCGTGGAGCTGTACCGCGAGCTGGGGCGGCTGGTGGCCGGGGCGGGCGGGCCCGGGGCCGAAGCCCTGGCCGGGCGCTATTTCCCCCTGCTGCGCAAGGCCCTGTCCTTCCTGCCGACCACGCGCAAGCACACCAACGTGCTCTCCCATGTGCAGGGCTACTTCAAGCGCGTGCTCAGCGCCGACGAGCGCCAGGAGCTGACGGAGCTCATCGGGCAGTACCGCGCGGGGCTGGTGCCGCTGGTGGTGCCGGTGACGTTGCTCAACCACTATGTGCGCAAGTACGGGCAGACCTATCTGGCCGCGCAGGTCTACCTGCACCCGTACCCCGCCGAGCTGATGCTGAGGAACCATGTCTGAGCCGCAGGACTCCGGGGCGCGCGGGCGGACCACCGTCTGCGTGCTGGGCGCCACGGGCTACGTGGGCGGGCGGCTGGTGCCCGTGCTGCTGGAGGCGGGCTGGCGGGTGCGCGCCGTGGGCCGCTCGGCCCACAAGCTGCGCTGCCGGGCCTTCGCCGGGCACCCGCGCTGCGAGCTGGCCGAGGCCGACGCCCTGGACCAGGCCTCCCTGGAGCGGGCCCTGGCGGGCTGCCGGGTGGTCTACTACCTGGTGCACTCCATGGAAACCGAGGCCGGGGACTACGCCGAGAAGGACCGCCGGGCCGCCCGGTGCACCGCCCTGGCCGCCGCCGCCGCCGGGGTGGAGCGGCTCGTCTACCTGGGCGGGCTGGTGCCTGACGACCCGCACCTGAGCAAGCACCTGCGCTCGCGGGCCGAGGTGGGCGCGATCCTCTCGGGCGGCCCGGTGCCTGCCACGGTGCTGCGCGCGGGCATCATCATCGGCTCGGGCAGCGCGTCCTTCGAGATCATGCGCTACATCGTGGACCGGCTGCCCGTGATGCTCACCCCGCGCTGGGTGCGCACCGAATCGCAGCCCATCGCCATCCGCGACGTGCTTTTCTACCTGGCGGGCTGCCTGGAGCACCCCGAGACCACGGGCCGGACCTTCGACATCGGCGGGCCGTACATCGAGACCTACGAGCGGCTGTTCCGCATGTACCAGCAGGAGGCCGGGCTGCCCCGGCGGCTGATCATCCCCGTGCCGCTGCTCACGCCCCGGCTGTCGTCGCTGTGGCTGGGGCTGGTGTCGCCCATCCCCACGGCCCTGGCGCGGCCCCTGGTCCTTGGGTTGCGCAACCGCGTGGTGTGCAAGGAGCACACCATCCGCGAGATCATGCCCCGCGAGCTGACCGACTGCCGCACGGCCATCCGCCTGGCCCTGGACCGCATCCAGCACAGCATGGTGGACACGAGCTGGTCCGACGCCGGGCCGCTGCATGTGCCGGAGTGGACCGCCAGCGGCGACGCGCCCTACGCGGGGGGCACCGTGTTCCAGGACGCCTACCGCATCCGCCTGGCGGGCTGCCCCGAGGAACTGTGGGACCGCGTGACGGCCATCGGCGGCGCCACGGGCTGGTACGGGTACGATCTGTTGTGGCAGCTGCGCGGGCTGCTGGACAAGCTCGTGGGCGGGGTGGGCCTGCGGCGCGGGCGCAGGCACCCCACGCGCATCAGCGTGGGCGACGCCCTGGACTTCTGGCGCGTGCTCGACATGCAGGCCCCCGAGCGGCTGGTGCTGCTGGCGGAGATGAAGCTGCCCGGCGAGGCGCTCCTGGAGTTCACCCTGGACCAGTTGCCCTGCGGCGACACGGACCTGACCATGACCGCGCGCTTCCTGCCGCGCGGGGTGGGCGGGCTGCTGTACTGGTGGGCCGTGTATCCGTTCCACGCCGTGGTGTTCAAGGGCATGGCCCGGGCCCTGGCGGCCCGCACCACCTGCGCCGTGCTCGACGGGCCCCGGGCCGTGCCGGGGCGGGCCCCGGTCTGCCACCTGCCCGGACAGGGCGGCGCGTGCCCGGGCCCGGACCAGGGCGCCTGCCGGATCCCCCCCGAGCCCCAGGACCCGCCCGCCCCGGGCACCCCCGGCCCTGGGGCCTGACCTGCGCAACCGCCCCGGGCCTCGGGCCCGGCAAGGAGGCGACCCATGCCCGTGAACCCCCGGCGCGTGCACACCCTGCGCGCCGCCCCGGACGGCGGCGGCCCGGTGCTCTATTGGATGAGCCGCGAACAGCGCGCCAGCGACAACTGGGGCCTGCTCTACGCCCGCGAGCTGGCCGGGGCGGCGCGGCCCCTGGTGGCGGCCTTCTGCCTCGCGCCCGCCTTTGCCGGGGCGGCCCTGCGCCAGTACGATTTCATGCTCCGGGGCCTGGAGCAGACGGCCCGGACCCTGGCCGGGCGGGGCATCCCGCTGGTGCTGCTGCACGGCGACCCGGGGCGCGAGGTGCCGCGCCTGGCGGCCCGGCTGCGCGCGGGCGTGGTGGTCACGGACTTCGACCCCCTGCGCGCCAAGCGCGACTGGCAGGCCCGCGCGGCCCAGGCCCTGGACGCGCCCCTGCTGGAAGTTGACGGACACAACGTCGTTCCGTGTCGTATTGCGTCATACAAAAAGGAATACGCAGCGCGGACGATTCGGCCACGCATCCACAAACTGCTCCCGGAATTCCTGGAAGAATTCCCCCCGCTGACGCCGCAGCAGGCCCCCGCGCCGGAGCTGCCCGCGCCGGACTGGGCCGGGGCGCGGCGCACCCTGCGCGCGGACCCCGGCGTGCCCCCGGTGGCCACGCCGCCCGGCGAGGCCGCCGCCCGCGCGGCCCTGGGGGCGTTCACCGCCGACACCCTGGCGCGCTACGCTGCCCAGCGCAACGACCCCAACGCGGGCGCCACCTCCGGGCTGTCGCCCTACCTGCACTTCGGGCAGCTCGCGCCCCAGCGCGCGGCCCTGGACGTGGCCGCCACGGGCAGCGGCGAGAACCAGGCCGCCTTCCTGGAGGAACTGGTGGTGCGCCGCGAGCTGGCCGACAACTTCTGCCTGCACAGCCCGGACTACGACACCCTGGACGCCGCGCCCGACTGGGCCCGCCGGACCCTGGACGAACACCGCGCCGACCCGCGCCCTTACCTCTACAGCCCCGAGGCCTTCGAGGCCGCCGCCACCCACGACCCCCTGTGGAACGCCGCCCAGAACCAGATGCGCGCCAGCGGCGCCATGCACGGCTACCTGCGCATGTACTGGGCCAAGAAGATCCTGGAATGGTCGCCCACCCCCGAAAGCGCCCTGGCCACGGCCATCGCCCTCAACGACCGCCACCAGCTCGATGGCCGCGACCCCAACGGCTACACGGGCATCCTGTGGTCCGTGGCCGGACTGCACGACCGGCCCTGGGGCCGACGGCCCGTCACCGGCACCATCCGCGCCATGACCGACTCCGGCTGCCGCCGCAAATTCGACGTGACCGCGTACATCCGGCGCTGGGGGGGCTGAAGGGCGAGGGGCAAACCGGGAGAGGGGGGAGCGGGGGAATTTTTCTGGCGCCAAAATTCCCCCGCTCCCCCCTCTCCCGGACCCACACCCCC